>DATMCA010001587.1:0-4069 GCA_035559015.1 Umezawaea sp.
CACGGGGGCTAGCCCCATGTACTCCGCCCCCCATCCACGCCACCATGGCCTACGTGAGCGACGACACTCCCACCATGAGAGCCGCCGACAACGATCGCGAGGCGATCGTGGAGCGGCTGACGCGCGCACAAGCCGAAGGCCGCCTGGACCTCTCCGAGTTCGACCACCGCGTCCAACAAGCCTGGACCGCGCAAACGTATGCGGACCTGGCGGCCCTCATCGCCGACCTCCCCCCGGACAACGCCCCCACTCCCAAGCGCCCTGACCAGCAGATATACCAGCACCAGACCTACCGCCCCCAGACCTACCAACACCCCGTCCACCTCCCCGAACCCCAAAAACCCAACCGCGCCGCCCAACTCTTCTTCCGCGCCTGGGTAGCGGCCAGCATGATCAACTTCGTCATCTGGGGCCTGGTCAGCATCACGAACCTGGAGTGGACGTACCCGTGGTGGATCTGGGTCGCGGGCCCCTGGGGGGCCCTCATCCTGGCCGGCCGGATGACCCGATTTGGGCAACAGGGCTGAACTGCGTACTATGGGTAGGTGGCGCACACGTCGCGCCGGTTCCGTCATGCCTGTGATGGTGGCCAGTAATGGTCGAGCTCCAGGTGATCAGTGGTTCCGCAAGGGCCCGTCGGAGTCGGGGAGGCGCGTGTCCACATCCGGGAATACCACCGTCACGAAACGCGGAGGACATGGGCAAGAAGGACGGGGCCATTGAGGTCGAGGGCCGCGTAGTCGAGCCGCTCCCCAACGCGATGTTCCGAGTCGAGTTGGAGAACGGTCACAAGGTCCTGGCACACATCAGCGGCAAGATGCGTCAGCACTACATCCGCATCCTTCCTGAGGACCGGGTTGTCGTGGAGCTCTCGCCCTACGACCTGTCCCGAGGGCGCATCGTCTACCGCTACAAGTGACCTCCACGGTGTCCGGAGCAGCCGCTCCGGACACGCGGCAAAGCAGGAGAGCTCAGGCGTGAAGGTTCAGCCGAGCGTCAAGAAGATCTGCGACAAGTGCAAGGTGATCCGCCGTCACGGGCGAGTCATGGTGATCTGCGAGAACCTGCGCCACAAGCAGCGTCAGGGCTGATCAACCCCTCCGCACTTCGTCGCGGTCCTCAGATGGACGCGACAAAGTAGTTCAAGCCTCCTCGTACCTGCCAGGCGTTCCGACGCCTGGCGCACCCCCGGACTCCAGGCCGGGGCCGGGACACCACGTGTGAAAGCACGCGGAACGGCACAGCGAGTCAGTCCCGGAACCGGACGAGGAGCAGACCTGGAGCGACACCTGTTAGGAGCAAGCGCCGTATGGCACGACTCGCTGGCGTCGACCTCCCCCGCGAAAAGCGGATGGAGATCGCGCTGACCTACATCTTCGGTATTGGTCGCACGCGCTCGAAAGAGCTGCTGACCGCTACCGGGATCAGCTTTGACCTCCGGGTCAAGGACCTGGGTGACGATGACCTCGCGAAGCTGCGCGAGTACGTCGAATCCAACTTCAAGGTTGAGGGTGACCTTCGCCGCGAGGTTCAGGCCGACATCCGCCGGAAGATGGAAATCGGCTGCTACGAGGGTTTGCGCCACCGTCGCAACCTGCCCGTCCGCGGGCAGCGCACCAAGACGAACGCGCGTACCCGCAAGGGGCCGAAGAAGACCGTCGCCGGCAAGAAGAAGGCCGGAAAGAAGTAAGACCTCGCGTCTTTAGGTAGGAGATCACCGAAGTGCCACCCAAGTCCCGCACGGGCGCCGGGGTCAAGAAAGTCCGGCGCAAGGAAAAGAAGAACATCTCGCACGGCCAGGCTCACATCAAGAGCACGTTCAACAACACGATCGTGTCGATCACCGACCCGACCGGGAACGTGATCGCCTGGGCGTCTGCCGGACACGTCGGCTTCAAGGGCTCTCGCAAGTCCACGCCGTTCGCCGCGCAGATGGCTGCTGAGAGCGCTGCCCGCAAGGCCGCTGAGCACGGCATGCGCAAGGTGGACGTCTTCGTGAAGGGTCCTGGCTCCGGCCGGGAAACCGCGATCCGTTCGCTGCAGGCCGCCGGCCTCGAGGTCGGCACCATCCAGGACGTGACCCCGCAGCCCCACAACGGCTGCCGCCCGCCCAAGCGGCGCCGGGTCTGAGGCACGGGGAGGAGTAAGAAACCATGGCTCGTTACACGGGACCAGCAACGCGCATCTCGCGCCGGCTCAAGGTCGACCTCGTCGGCGGCGACAAGGCGTTCGAGCGTCGTCCTTACCCGCCCGGCCAGCACGGCCGCGGTCGGATCAAGGAGTCCGAGTACCTGCTTCAGCTCCAGGAGAAGCAGAAGGCTCGCTACACGTACGGCGTGCTGGAGAAGCAGTTCCGCCGCTACTACGAGGAAGCGGTTCGTCGCCCGGGCAAGACCGGCGAGAACCTGCTGCAGATCCTCGAAACCCGTCTGGACAACGTGGTGTACCGGGCCGGTCTGGCCCGCACCCGTCGGATGGCCCGCCAGCTCGTCGCTCACGGTCACTTCATCGTGAACGGCCAGAAGGTCAACATCCCCAGCTTCCGGGTGTCGAAGTTCGACATCATCGACGTGAAGCCGAAGTCGCTGCCGACGCTGCCCTTCGAGGTCGCCAAGGCCACCTTCGGTGACCGCCCGATCCCGGGTTGGCTCCAGGTCGTCCCCTCGACCCTGCGGATCCTGGTCCACCAGGTTCCGGAGCGGGCGCAGATCGACACGCCGGTGACCGAACAGCTCATCGTCGAGCTCTACTCGAAGTGATCCTCCTCCGGCCGGTCACCACCAGGTGGCCGGCCGGAGTCGGGTCCCACGGCGGCGCGAATGGTGTGCCGCACGTGTTTGCCGGTCTCCGCGACCGGCGTTTCTTTCGGCGTCAAATAGCGGGCGTCGTTTAGAGAAGGAAGAACCCAGTGCTTATTTCCCAGCGCCCCTCGCTCGGCGAGGAGTCCGTCAACGAGACCCGCTCTCGGTTCGTGATCGAGCCGCTGGAGCCGGGCTTCGGCTACACCCTCGGCAACTCCATCCGCCGCACCCTGCTCTCCTCGATCCCCGGCGCAGCCGTGACCAGCATCCGCATCGACGGCGTGCTGCACGAGTTCACCACCGTGCCCGGGGTCAAGGAGGACGTCACCGACATCATCCTGAACCTCAAGGAGCTCGTCGTCTCCTCCGAGGAGGACGAGCCGGTGACGATGTACCTGCGCAAGCAGGGCCCCGGTGCGGTCACCGCAGGCGACATCGTGCCCCCGGCCGGTGTCACCGTGCACAACCCCGACCTGCACATCGCCACCCTGAACGGCAAGGGCAAGCTGGAGATCGAGCTCGTCGTCGAGCGCGGTCGCGGCTACGTCCCCGCCGTCCAGAACAAGCAGGCCGGTGCCGAGATCGGCCGCATCCCGGTTGACTCGATCTACTCGCCCGTCATGAAGGTGACCTACAAGGTCGAGGCCACCCGTGTCGAGCAGCGCACCGACTTCGACAAGCTGATCCTCGACGTGGAGACGAAGCCCTCCATCACGCCGAGGGACGCGGTTGCCTCCGCCGGCAAGACCCTGGTCGAGCTGTTCGGTCTCGCTCGCGAGCTGAACATCGACGCCGAGGGCATCGAGATCGGCCCCTCGCCCGCCGAGGCGGACACCATCGCGGCGTTCGCGATGCCGATCGAGGACCTCGACCTCACCGTGCGGTCGTACAACTGCCTCAAGCGCGAAGGCATCCACACCGTGGGCGAGCTGGTCTCGCGCAGCGAGGCGGACTTGCTGGACATTCGCAACTTCGGCGCGAAGTCGATCGACGAGGTCAAGATGAAGCTCGTCGGCCTCGGCTTGGCGCTGAAGGACAGCCCCCCTGGGTTCGACCCGTCGGCCGCTGCTGCCGACTACCCGGCCGAAGGCTGGGCGGACGGCGGCGTGGACACCCACGACGACGGTCAGGACTACGCGGAGACCGAGCAGCTCTGAAGGCCGTGAAAACGGCTGGGCCGGAGCAGAGGATCAGAAAGTAATCCGAGGAGCAAGCGATGCCCACCCCCACTAAGGGACCCCGTCTCGGCGGGTCGCCGGCCCACGAGC
>DATMCA010001588.1:0-5322 GCA_035559015.1 Umezawaea sp.
GGCGAGCAGCGCCTCCACGAGGGCGTACCGCGTCAGGACGTGCACGCCGACCGTGAGGTGCGCGCTGATCCCGCCCTGCGCGACCGCCGAGTGCAGGTACCCGCGCGGCAGGTAGAGGGCGTCCCCCGGCGCGAGCACCTCGTCGATCAGCGGGGCCAGGGCGGCCCGCTCGGCGACGGCGTCCGCGTGGTCCGCCCACGGCTGGTCGCGCAGCGGGTCCGGGTGGACCGGCTCGTGCACGCGCCACCGCTTGTGCCCGGCCACCTGGAGCACGAACACGTCGTGCACGTCGTAGTGCGCGGAGAAGCCCTGCGACTGCGGCGGCGTGAGGTAGGCGTTCACCTGCACGGGGTGGCCGAGGTCCGCGCCGAGGTCGGTGGCGAAGTCGATCAGCGGCGGCCACAGCCGGTGCAGCCCCTGGAGCACGAGCGTGCTGCCCTCGGCGAACAGCGCGGCGACCCGGTCGTCGGCGACCTGGTCGGCGATCTCCGCGCCGACCCCGCCACCACGGGTGAACTGGGACGACCCGAGCACGGACCCGTCGCGGGCCACCCGCAGGAACGGGGTGCGCAGGCCGCGCCTGGACAGCAGTTCGTCGGCTTGGGCGAGGTCGAACAGGTCGTCGAACGCACGGGGCAGGTCCGCCGCGCGCGTGAGCAGCGGGCCACGACCCCAGTGCTCGTCGGCGAACCGGTCGGGCTCGACCCCCACGCAGCGGCGCAGCGCCTCCCGGTCCGAGGACCGGGAGGCGCTGCGCTCGGACGGATCGGCCGCCATCAGGCCCGACCGCTACCGGCACCGCCGTCTGCGCCGCCGTCGTGCTCGTCAGGCACCGAGTCGGCGCCGCCGTCAGCCGGACCCTCGGGCTCCGCACCGCCGTCGGCTCCGCCGTCGTGCTCGTTCGGCACGGCGTCCGCTCCGCCATCGGCGGGACCCTCGGGACCGCCCGTGCCGCTGGTGATGTCGTCGTCGAGGCCCATGACTGTCTCCTGTGGATTGAAGGTGACCTCGGATTCCCCTTCTCACCAACGCCAAACCGAACGGCGACCGCGAGAGGGAGTGCCACCCGGACGTGGAGCCGACCGTCCACTCCGGACCCCGCATGACGGGGCGGCCCGGCCCGCCGGGACTGGGCCGGACGGGTGAAACCACCCCGACTCGTCGTGCACGGCACGGCCGCTCGGTGGTACGACCGGGGGTGGGTGCGGTTGAGCAGACAGCCGCTGTCCGATCGGTGGTGGCGAGGGGCCACGAGTCGAGTCGACGGGGAAGCTCGCATGCATCTGCTGGACGTGGGGTTGGCGGTGGGGTCCGGCGTCGCCGTGGTCACCGCGACGGGCGAGGTGGACATGACCACGGTGGGGCTCCTCGCCGAGCGGCTCGACCGGGTCCACGACCTGGTGCCCGCGCCCCGTGCCGTGGTCGTGGACCTGAGCGGGGTGCGCTTCCTGGCCGCGGCGGGCGTGGCGGTGCTGCTGACGGCGCACCTGGCGTGCGGCGAACGCGGTGTGCCGCTGTGGGTCGTGGCGCCGAACCGCGCGGTGCGGTACCCGCTGGAGGTCTGCGGGCTCACCTCCTTGCTGCACGTCGTGGCGGAGCGCGCGGCCACGTTCGCGGAACCGTGACCGGGCGCGCTTCCGGCTGACCGCGGCGCCTTCCGGGGTCGATACCCTGGTGCCGTGGCCCCCGATCTCCTCCTGCTGGCACGGGTGTCCTTCCGCGGCCGGGAGATCACCGGGCCGCGGCTGCGGGGGCTCGTCGCGCTGCTCGCGGACGACCTGCGGGCGGGCTGCGGCACCGGACGGCTGGTCGAGGGGCTCTGGCCGGACGAGCGCCCGGAGAACCCGGCCAAGGCCCTCCAGATCCTCGTGTCGCGGACCCGCGCGCTGCTCGGCGCCGACGTCGTCGTGCGGACGCCGACCGGGTACCGGCTCGCGTTGACCGAGGAACAGGTCGACAGCTCGGTGGTGCTGGTCGCGGCCGAGCTGGGCACGCGGTGCGCACGCGAGGGCGACCACGCCGCCGCCCTGGCACACGCCGAGAACGCCCTGGCCCTGTGGAGCGGCGCCCGGCCGGAGGACGCCGACGACCCGCTCACCGCGTTGAGAGCGGGACGGCGGAGCGCTCACCGCACGCTGGTGCGGATTCGCGCGCTGGCCCTGGCCCGGCTCGACCGGCGGGCGGAAGCGGTGGACCCGCTGGCCGACCTGGCCGTGGAGCTGCCCCGCGACGAGGAGGTCCTGGTCGAGCTGCTGCGGTGCGAGGCGGCGACGGTCGGCCCGGCCGCCGCGCTGGCCCGTTACGACGCCTACCGGCGGTCCCTGCGCGACGAGCTGGGCGCCGATCCCGGTGCGGCGCTGCGGGCCGAGCACGAGCGGCTGCTCCGCGGCGCGGGACCCGTGGTCCGGCACGGCGTCGTGCACGAGCCCAACCCGCTGCTCGGCCGGGCCGACGACGTCGCCGCCGTGGAGGCGCTGCTGCGCACCTCCCGCGTGACCTCGATCGTCGGGGCGGGTGGTCTCGGCAAGACCCGGCTCGCCAACGTCGTCGCCCGGCGCGCCGAGGCCACGACCGTCGCCGTCGTGCCGCTCGCCGGGATCGTCGCCGACGACGACGTGGCCCGCGAGGTCGCGATGGTCCTCGGGGTGGGCGAGCACCGACCGCCCGGCGCGGTCGGGCCCGTCGCCGGGGTCACCGCCATCGCCGCCGGGCTCGCCGGCCCGGCCCTGCTGGTGCTGGACAACTGCGAGCACGTCGTGGACGGCGTGGCCGACCTGGTCCGCGCCTTGGTGTCGCTGACCGCCGAGCTGCGCATCCTCACCACCGGCCGGACGCCGCTGGGGCTGTCGTCGGAGTCGGTCCACCACCTGCCCGAACTGAGCCTGCCGACGAGCGTCGAGCTGTTCGGGCAGCGGGCACGGGCGGCGCGGCCGGGCGTCGACCTGCCCGCGTCGGCCGTGGAGGAGGTGTGCCGCCACCTCGACGGGCTGCCGCTCGCGGTGGAGCTGGCCGCCGCGCGGGTGCGGACCATGTCCGTGCCGGAGCTGGCCCGACGGCTCGACGACCGCTTCGGCCTGCTGCGCGGCGGATCCAGGGACGCGCCGCGGCGCCACCACGCGCTGCACGCGGTCGTCGACTGGAGCTGGAACCTGCTGGACCCGGCGGGCCGGGCGGCGATGCGCGCGCTGTCGGTGTTCACCGACGGTTTCACCACCGACGCCGCCCGCCTGCTGCTCGACGCGCTGTCCCCGACCGCCCCGGACGTGCTCGCGGTGCTGGAGCACCTGGTGGACCACTCGCTGCTCAAGGTGTCCGACAGCCCGTCGGGCACCCGGCTGCGGATGCTCGAAACCGTCCGGGAGTTCAGCGCCGAACGCCGGGTGGCGGCGGGTGAGGACGTCACGGCCGCGTTCCTCGGGTGGGCACGGGCGTTCGGCACCACCCACCACGAGCCCCTGCTCGGCTCCGACCCCTACGACGCGGTCACCGCGGTCCGGGCGGAGCAGGAGAACCTGCTCCAGGCGCTCCGGACGGCCCTCGACCGCGACGACCGCGCCACCGTGGCGGCGGTCGTGGCCGTCCTCGGCGGTCTGTGGACGCTGCGGTCCGACCACGCGCGGCTCACGACGTTGATCCGGCGGACGGCCTGGTCGCTCTCGCACCACAGGCCGGACCCCGACGACGTGGAGGTGACCCGGACCGCGTTGACCGCCGCCGTGGCGTACGCGTTCGGCTCCGACGGTCCACGGCCCGCGCGGGCGCTCGTGGCGCTGCGGCGACTCGGCCCGGCGCGGCCGGACACCGCGGTCCGGGCGTTCGCGCTCGTGTTCGGCGCGCTGGGCGATCCCGGTGAGCCGCACCGGTCGTGCGACAGCACCGAGCCGCTCCTGGCGGGTGCGGCGAACGCGGTCGCGAGCTACCGGTGGGAGGCCGACGGCGACGGCGACGCGGCGCTGAAGGCGGCCCGGCGGGCGCTCGACCTGTTCACCGACCTGGACCTGCCGTGGCTGCGCTCGGTCGCCCACGGCCGGATCGCCGAGCTGTGCCTGCGGCTGGGGCGGGGCGCCGAGGCCCGCGACCACCTCGTCGCGGCGCTGCCGGTGCACCAGCGGCTCGGGTCCACGACCGACGCGGTCGGCGTCCGGTCGTGGCTCGTGCTGGCGAACCTCCAGACCGGTGACACCGGCGAGGCCGAGCGGTGGCTGGACGGGCTCACGCGGATCGCGCTCGACGAGGAACTCGGCGACGACGACACCAGGACCGTCGGCTACGACCTCGGCATCCGCGGCGAGGTCCTGTTCGCCCGCGGCGAGGTGGAGGCGGGCTTGAAGCTGTGGCACCGCGTGGTCGACCTGCTCCGCGACGCCGACGCCCAGGACCCCTGGGTGGTGGAGGCGCGGTCGGTGGCCGTCGTCGCGCACGCCCGGCACGGTCGGGTCGACCTCGTCGCCGACGTCGTCGACGGGCTGCGCGGGCACCTGGCGCACCTGGTGGCGCGCCCGCCGGTGCACGTGGTCGAACAGGCGCTCTGCGGCGCGGTGCTGCTCGCCCTGGCCGAGGCTGACCTGGCGGCAGGCGATCCGGCCCTCGCGCGGTCGGCGGCCCGGATGATCGCGCTGGCCGAGCGGTTCCGGTTCCCGCACACCTTCCAGCCGACGATGTCCGCCGAGTCGGCCCGCGCGGACGCCGTGCGGGCCGACCGGTCGGCGTACGACGAGGCGGTGTCGTCCTACGCCGACCTGGACGGGGCCGGGCTCCGCGCGGCGGCGTCGGTGCTGCCGCGCGACCGCCCGACCCTCCACTGAGGACCGGTCAGCGGGTGCGATCCCTGTTGTAGAGCCACTTCGCCCACGCGTACCCGACGAGCGCGATCACCGCGCACCAGCCGACCGCGAGCGAGGCGGTCGCCGTGCCGACCGGCGTGCCGAGCAGCAGGCCGCGCAGCGCCTCCATGATCGGGGTGAACGGCTGGAGCTCGGCGAACCACCGCAGCCCGACCGGCATCGAGTCGGTCGGCACGAAACCGCTGCCGAACAACGGGAGCAGTGTCAGCGGTGTGGCCAGGTTGCTCGCCCCCGCGACGGTCCTCGCCGCCAGTCCCATCCCGACGGCGAGCCACACGAGCGCGAACGTCGTCGCGGTGAGCAGCCCGACGGCCGCCAACCACCCCACCGCCGTCGCCCCAGGCCGGAACCCGATGAGCACGGCCACGCCGAGGACGACGGCGAGGCTGGCCAGGACGTGCAGCAGGCTGCCCAGCACGTGCCCGGTCAGGACCGACACCCGTGCGATCGCCATGGTGCGGAACCGCGCGATGACGCC
>DATMCA010001589.1:0-4023 GCA_035559015.1 Umezawaea sp.
GCACCACGCCGCAGACCACCAACCTGGCTCACCACCTGGCGCACACTCTTCCAACGACACCCCACCCCCACCCCTGCTTCCCGGCGGTCCTGACTGGTCGGTCGCGTGGCAGTGCGTTGGCGTGGCTCGCTGCTTGGAGCATGGCCTTCTAACGCCGCACCACCCGCACTCCTGTTTCCCGGCGTTCTTCACCGGTCGGTTGTGTGGCGTGCGCTGACTGGGCTCACTGCTGGCGCGTGCTCTTCCGGCGAGGCACCCACACTCCCTTTCCTCGATGGTCCTCACCGGTCGGTCGTGTGCGCTGACTGGCTCACTGCCTGACGGGCGCTCTTCCGGCGAGGCACCACTTGCGACTCCGTTCCCCGGACACCTACACCCATCGACCACGCCCTGCCGACGGCCGGGCTTCCGCAGTCATGCCCGAACCGCAGACCACCACAGCGTTCTCACCCATGCCACCCGCTCTCCTGCGGGCGTCCGAACTCCGTGATGGCTACCGAACCCTGCCCGGCTACTCCGCACCAGGCTTCTCACGTCCGTGGAATGGCATCCGGCGATCCCGGTTCCCGCCAATCCCATGCCCCGCTCGCCCTGCCTCCAGCCCCACCAGTCCGAGCCACCAGTCCGAACAGGCCTATCTGCCGACCTCGGCCGCCTCCGCGCACTCCTGTCCACCCGACATCAAGCGCACCAAAGACAACTCACCGCGCTCACCCCCCAGACCGGCGGTAGCACTTCCCCTGTCACCGCCGAAACGCCGCTGGGGTCGGACCCGTCCCCGGTCCGACCCCAGCGGTGCGCAAAGCCAACCCTCAGAGCAGCTCCGGCCGCTCCCACTCCTCGGTGAGGACGTGCTCACCGAGGAACGCGAAGATCGTCTCGTACCAGATCCGGCTGTTGCCGGGAGTGAGGATCCAATGGTTCTCGGTCGGGTAGTACAGGAACTTGGCGTTGACGCCGTGCCGCAGCAGGTCGAAGTACAGCCGCTGGCCTTCGCCGATCGGGACCCGGTAGTCCTTGTCGCCGTGGATCACCAGCATCGGCGTCTCGATGTTCGCCACGTACAGGTGCGGCGAGTTGGCCTTCACGCGGTCCGGCTGCGTGAGCGGGTCGCCCATCTCGCGGATCCAGTAGTAGCCGCCGTCGGTGCTGCCGGTGAACGCGTCCAGGTGCCACAGCGACGCGTGCGTGACGATCGCGCGGAACCGGGTGGTCTGGGTGGCGATCCAGTTGGCCATGTAGCCGCCGAACGAGCCACCCATCGCGGCGGTGCGGCTGTCATCGATGTCGTCGCGGCGTTCGGCGACGTCCGTGATGGCCATGAGGTCGGTGTAGGGCTCCGCGCCCCAACGACCCCAGCCCGCCTTGACGAACTCGTGGCCGTAGCCGGTCGAGAGCGCCGGGTCGGGCAGCAGGACCGCGTAGCCGCGAGCGGCCATCAGCCACGGGTTCCAGCGCCAGCTCCAGTTGCTCCAGCTCATCACCGGGCCGCCGTGCACCCACAGCAGCAGGGGTGCGGGCCGGTCGACCGAGGCGCCCTCGGGGAGCACGAGCCAGGCGCGCACGGTGCGGCCGTCGGCGACGGTGGTCTCGATCTCGGTCAGGGTGCCGGGCACGGAGGAGACCGTGCCGGGGGACGGCAGGCGCACCGGCTCCTGGTCGACGGCGGTGGCGTCGAGGCGGACCGGGGTCGGCGGGTGGTCGACGGTGCCGCCCATGGCGTACACGGTCGCGCCGTCGGGGCTGACGATGACGTCGGTGTACCCGCCGCGCGCGGTGAGCCGGGTGATCGCGCCCGACGCCAGGTCCAGCCGCCACACGGGCTGGTGGCCGTGGTCGCTGCTGGTGAAGTACACGGCGTCGCCGGTGGGGCTGACGACGGGGGAGGCGGGCTCCTCGGTGAAGTCCGGCGTGAGGTCGGTGATGTCACCGGTCGCCACGTCGATCCGCACCAGCGTGCCGTACCAGGGGCTGTCCGCCGTGGAGTCGACGACGCGGACGGCGATGACGGACGCCGAGTCGGGCGTGAAGGTCGCGCTGCTGAACGAGTGGTCGGGCTGGTCGGCCAGCACGCGGCTGGAGCTGCCGTCGGTTGCGGCCAGCCGCAGGTTGTAGCGGTCGCCGTAGGCGGGGCTGACCGGGACCTGCTCCGAGAAGATCGCCCACTTGCCGTCGGGGCTGATCGCGTTGATCTCCTCGATCGTGCTCCGGGCGTCGGGGGCCAGATCGGTGACGGTCTCGATCCTCCCGCTCTCGGCGCTGACCGGGCCGGTGGTGAGCGCGCGCCGGTAGGCGGGGCCGACGTCGGCGTCCCAGTACCGGATCGGGTAGCCCTCGTGCAGGATCGCGGTGATCCCGGCGTCGTCGCGGGCCTTGCGCTTGGTGGCGTCCTCCTCGCCGAACGCGGCGGTGGGGTGCGCGGACGCCGACAGCAGCAGGTGGCCCGTGCCGGTGGCGACGGTGAAGCCGTCGACACCGCCCGCCGGGCGGTACACCTCCCTGGCCTCACCGGTCGGCGGCAGCAGCCACAGCCCCGCCTTGTCCTTGCCCTGCTTGTCCTTGTCGTCGGACTGGGCGTCGGGACGGCTGGACAGGAACAGGACAGACCCGTCCGGCGTGAACTCGGGGCTGGACTCGCCCTTGGCGGCGCTGGTCAGCCTCCGCGGCTGCCGCGTGCCGCCGGGGTCGATCTCCCAGAGCGCGCCCTGCCACTTCTTGCCGTCCGGCGAGAGCTCGGACACGACGGCCACCAAGCGGGAGCCG
Source organism: Umezawaea sp. (assembly GCA_035559015.1). GTDB lineage: Bacteria > Actinomycetota > Actinomycetes > Mycobacteriales > Pseudonocardiaceae > Umezawaea. The sequence goes on from DATMCA010001589.1 coordinate 2,764, forward strand.
TCGGGCGAGAGCGCCGGGGAGCCGACACGGGGCAGGGCGTTGAAGGCGGCGAGATCCGCGAAGTCCGCGGCCTCCGCCGAACGGGCACTGTCTGTCATCCGGGCTCATGCCTCCTGACGGGACCGGGTGAATTCCCAGGCGTCGCGCACGATTCCGGTCAGGTCGGCGCGCTCGGGCTTCCACCCGAGTTCGGTCCGGGCCCGCTCGCTGGACGCGACCAGCACGGCGGGGTCGCCCGCGCGGCGGGGTGCGATGGCGGCGGGGATGGCGTGGCCGGTGACCTCGCGGCAGGTGTCGATGACCTGCTTCACCGAGAAACCGGTGCCGTTGCCCAGGTTGTAGATCCGGTGCTCACCGGCGACGGCGTTCTCCAACGCCAGCAGGTGCGCGTCGGCGAGGTCGGTGACGTGGATGTAGTCGCGCACGCACGTGCCGTCCTCGGTCGGCCAGTCCTCGCCGAAGATCTGGATCTGCTCGCGCTGCCCGAGCGCGACCTGCAGCACCAGCGGGATGAGGTGCGTCTCGACCGCGTGCCGCTCGCCGATCGAGCCGTGCGCGCCCGCGACGTTGAAGTACCGCAGGCTCACCGCGGCCAGGCCGTGCGCGGCGGCGTACGAGGTGATGGCGTGGTCGATCGTCAGCTTCGACGCGCCGTAGGTGTTCGTCGGACGGGTCGGCGCGGTCTCGGAGATCGGGACCTCCTCCGGCTCGCCGTAGGTGGCCGCGGTGGAGGAGAACACCAGTCGCGGGGTGCCGTGCTCGCGCATGGCGTCCAGCAGCCGGAGGGAGGTGACGACGTTGCCCTGCCAGTACTTGGCGGGGTCCACCATGGATTCGCCGACCAGCGACTTGGCCGCGAAGTGCAGCACACCGTCGAAACCCTCGGCCAGCACCTCGTCGATGACGTCGTTGATGTCACCCTGCACGAACCGGGCGCCCTCGGGAACGGCGTCGGCGTGCCCCGTGGACAGGTCGTCGAGCACGACCACCTCGTGGCCCGACTCGATCAGCCGAGCCGCGTTCACGCTGCCGACGTACCCAGCACCGCCCGTCACGAGCAGCTTCACCGTGGTTCTCGCTTTCGTTCGTCTGGAGGGGGAAGAAGGAGTGGATCAGCGGTCCTGGCCCGCGCCCGCGGAGGGCACGGCCGTGAACAGCCTCGGCTTGGGGAGGGAGCGTTCGGCGAACGCGGCGAAGACGGACTTCTCCACGGCCGAGTGCAGGTCGACCGGCACCAGCGCGATGGCGGAGCCGCCGAAA
>DATMCA010001590.1:0-8202 GCA_035559015.1 Umezawaea sp.
CGCCAGGGAACTCGGCCTGTTCTGAGGTCACATGACCTCGCACATGACCTTCGGCACCTGACCGCGCTCCCCCGGCGGCAGAGGATCCGTTGCACAGCAACGATCCGAAGGAGTCCCGATGAGTCCCGAGCAGACCACCGAACCGCGGCGGGCCCGCCCCGCGCTCCGCTTCGCCCTGCACTACCTGGAGATGGTCGTCGCCATGGTGGTGGGAATGGTCGTCCTGGAACCGGTCTGGTCGTTCCTCTGGCCCGACCTGTCCGACGTCGTGACCGCGCACGTGCTGGTGATGGCCACCGACATGGCGCTGGGAATGGCTCTGTGGATGAGGATCCGCCGCCACGGCTGGGCGGGCATCGCCGAGATGTCGGCCGCGATGTACGCGCCGTTCGTCGTGCTGCTGCCGTTCCACTGGACCGGCGTGCTGTCGGGGATGGCGCTGATGACCGCCGGTCACGTGCTGATGCTCCCGGCCATGCTGGTCGCGATGCTGCGCCGCCGCCACGAGTACGGGTGCTGACGTGCGAACCCCGCTGCGCCTCCTCGTGCTGCTGCTCGCCGCGCTGGTCCTGCCCGTCGGGCTCGGCGCCGTCACGGCCACGGCCGCGTTCGACGACCTCAACGCCCCGAGGTCGGACGGCGTCACGGCGACGCCCTCGCCCGCCCCGCACGACCCCGCCAAGCCGACCGCGGTGGTCGTGGTGGGCGACCGTGGCGCGGTCGCGTCCGACGTGCTCGCCCCGTACGAGGTCCTGGCCTCGACCGGGGCGGTCAACCTCTACACCGCCGCCCCCTCGAAGCACCCGGTCCCGTTGACCGGCGGTCTCGACCTCGTGCCCGACTACACGTTCGACGAGCTCGACCGGCTGCTCGGCGACGACGCGGCGGACGTGGTCGTCGTGCCCGCCCTGCCGGACGTCGGCGAGGCCACGACGAAACCGGTCACCGACTGGCTCCGCCGTGCTCCCGCACGGGGATCGCTGCTGCTCGGCATCTGCAGCGGCTCCGCGGTCCTGGCGTCGGCGGGCCTGCTCGACGGGCGGCCCGCCACCTCCCACTGGCTCCGCATCGACGGGTTCGAGGACCGGAACCCGGCGGTCGACTGGGTCCGGGGGACGCGGTACGTGGACGACGGCGACGTCGTCACCACGGCGGGGATCCTGTCCGGCGTCGACGGCACGCTGCACATCGTCGAACGGCTGCTCGGCCCGGACGCCGCCGCAGCAGCGGCGGAGGCCACCGGCTGGCGGCACTACCACCGGGACACCGCCGCCGCGATGACGCAGGCGAGCCTCGTGCCCGCCGACGCCGTCGTCGGGGTCAACACCGCGTTCCGCTGGGACCGCTCCACGACCGGCGTGCTGCTCACCGACGGCGTCGGCGAGATCGAGCTGGCCTCGGCGTTCGACACCTACGCCCAGTCGCTGGCCGTCCACACGGTGGCCGTCGGCGCCGGGCCCGTGCGGTCCCGGCACGGCCTGACGTTCGTGCCGCGAGCCGACCCGACGGCGGCCGACCTGGACCGCCTGGTCATGCCCGGCGCCGACGCCGCACGGGACCACGCGGCCCACCGGTACGCCGACCTCGATCCGGTCTACCTCCACCGGGACCCCGGCTTCCCGTTCGACGGGGCGCTGCTCGACCTCGCGCGCACGACCGACGTCGCCACCGCGCGGTGGTCCGCGAGGGTGCTGGAGTACCCGGTCGACCACCTCGACCTCACCGGCCCGGCGTGGCCGTGGACGCCCGCGCTCCGGCCGTTCGGCCTCGCCGTCCTCGGGGTGCTCACGGCGCTGGGCCTCCTCCGCCTCGGGACCACAACGGTCACGAAAGGTGCGAGGTCCGGTCACAGCGGTGCCGCACCCTCCGCCGCTAGCGTCGTTCCGTGACCTGAAACCACAGGTCACAGGCACGAGGGCGGAGAAGGAATGATCACCGAACAGCTCGAACGACCGGTCGCCGAGGAGCGACCACCCGCGCCCGACCGGCGGCGGTGGGTCTGGGCGGCCGTCGGCGCCCTGCTGTGGCTCATCGCCGTGCACGGCCGGTTCGACGTGCCCGTGGCGGCCTGGCTGTTCCCCGTGTTCCTGCTGCGGTTCACCCGCACGAGCCGTCCGGCCGCGGGTCTGCCGCTGGTGTGGCTGGCCTCGGTGACCGCGGGGATGTTCTGGATGGTCGAGACGGCCGTGCCGATGACGGTGATCACCGCCGTGGGCGCGGTCGCGTTGAGCACGGTGGTGGCCGTGCCGTTCGTGCTGGACCGGCTCGTCGCGCCGAGGGCCGGTCGGCTGGTGGGACTGCTGCTGTTCCCGGCGGCGATGGCCGCCTGCGAGTACCTGATGTCGGTGATCAGCCCGTTCGGCGCGGCCTTCGGGGTGCTCGCCCCGACGCAGCACGGCACCCTCGCGCTGCTCCAGCTGATCGGGGTGACGGGACCGTACGGCGTGGCGTTCCTCATCGGCTGGGGCGCGACCGTGGCCAACGACGTGTGGGCGCGTTCGCCTGCCCGCCGGGTCGTCGGCGTCTACGCGCTGGTGCTCACCCTCGTGCTGCTGGGCGGCGGCGCGGTGCTCGCGGCCTCCACACCCGGCCCCACCGTCCGGGTCGCCGGGATCAGCCCGGACACCTCGGTCACCCGTGAGCTGCGCGACCTCATCGGCGACGAGTTCACCCCGCAGGACGTGGTGGGCCGCGATGCCGCGCAGGTGCGGCCCGCGTTCGAGAAGGTCACCGCGAACCTGCTGGACCGGACGCGGGAGGCGGCACGGGCGGGCGCGAAGATCGTCATCTGGTCCGAGCAGGCCGCGAACGTGCTCGCCGCCGACGAGTCCGCCTTCCTCGCCCGAGCCGCCGCGACCGCGCGGGAGGAGCGGATCTACCTCCTGGTCGCCGTGTACCTGTACCTGCCGGAGGCGCCGTTCGCGGCGAACCGGACGCACCTGTTCGACCCGACCGGCGCGCGGGTGTGGGTCTACGACAAGTCGCACCCCATCCCCGGTCTGGAGGGCTACCCGGCGGGCGAGGGCGTCGTGCCGGTGGTCGACACGCCCTACGGGCGGCTGGCCACGGTGACCTGCTTCGACGCCGACTTCCCCGCGCTGACCCGCGTGGACGCCGACATCCTGCTCGTGCCCGCGCGGGACTGGGCCGAGGTCGGCGTGGTCCACAGCCAGAAGGCGGGCCTGCGGGCCGTCGAGAACGGCTACTCGATCGTCCGCCAGGCCGAGTTCGGCACGTCGGGCGCGGTCGACCAGCGGGGCCGGGTGCTCACGGCCCACGACTACGCGGGCTCCGAGGTCCACGTCGTCCAGTCCGACGTGCCGATTCGGCGCGCCACGACGGTCTACAGCGCGGTCGGCGACCTGTTCGCCTGGCTGTGCGTCGCCGCGGTCGTGGTCATGACCGGGGTCGGGGTGCGCCGCTCCCGGACCTGACGGCGTGCCGCGCGCGGTACTCGCCCGGTGGACTGCCGACCCACCGGGCGAACGCGCGGCGGAACGCGCTGGGCTCGGAGAACCCGAGCCGCCGGGACAGGTCGTCCACGGACTCGCGGCCCCGTTCCAGCCCGGCGACGGCGATGCCGCGCAGCACGTCCTCGCGGATCTCCTGGAACGACGTCCCCTCGCGGCGCAGCAGGCGGCGCAGGTGCTGGGCGCTGATCGCGAGCCGGGCGGCCACGTCGTCGACCCGGCCGGCGGGGTCCTGCTCGACGATCCGGCGGACGCGGTCGGCGGTCGTGCTCCCGTGGTCGCGGAGCATGATCAGGTCCACCGGCGACTCCCGGAGGAACTCCTCCAGCGCCGCCTCGTCCCGCACGACCGGCGCGGTGAGGTGGGCGGCGTCGAAGCTCAACGACGCCACCGGGGCGAGGAACGTCACCGCCGCCCCGAAGACGTGGTCGTACTCGGCGCTGTGCGCGGGTTCGGCGAACGGGAACGCGAGTCCGGTCAGGACGATCCGACGCCCGACCAGCCACCCGACGAACCGGTGCACGAACGCGAGAACCGCCTCCAGCGCCAGCGGTTCGTCCACCACGTCCGGGTCGGAGGCGAACTCCACCCGGCAGACCCCGCCGTCCACCACGAGCCTGCCTCGCGTGTAGCCCGTGGTGAGCGCGGCGAACTCGACCACGCGCTCCAACGCCGTGCGCAGGTCCCGCGCGTGCACCACCGCCAGCCCGATCAGGCGGACCGTGCCGAGCGGGATCGGCCGCGGCCCGAGACCGAGCAGTTCGTCACCGGTGAGCCGCCACAGCGACCGCACCAGCGCGACCGCCCGGTCGCAGTCCACCCGCGCCGCGCCGGCGTCGACGCCGACCTCGCGCAACACCCGGCGGACGTCGGCGGCCTCGCCCACCGCGAGGGCGGGTCGGACGAACTGGATCGCGAGACCGGACATGGGCGCTCCTCCGTGTGGACACCACCAGAGTGCCATCCCTGCGGCGTTCAGACCCCCTCGGCCGGACGACACGGAACCGTCCGCTGGGGCACGATGTGATCAGCCCCGCCCTCGCCGCCGCGCTGTCGTGGAAGGGACGTTCCGCATGCGCTCCGCACACCGGTCGCTGTCGATGGTGTTGGCCCTGCTCGTCGCGCTCACCCTGGTGCCGTCACCGGCATCCTCCGTCCCCGCCGTGAAGAAGAAAGGGGTGAGCGCCGCCAACTTCTCCGGCGTCACGACCGCGCTCAGCGACGTGGGCGCCGGGTGGTTCTACACCTGGGCGTCCGACAAGCAGGGCATCAACAACCCGTCGAGCAGCGAGTTCGTGCCGATGATCTGGGGCTCGGGGGCGGTCAACCCGACCCAGCTCAACCAGGCGAAGTCCCTGGGCACCACGCTGCTCGCCTTCAACGAGCCCGACATGGGCGGGCAGGCCAACATGTCCGTCGACCAGGCCCTCCAGCTGTGGCCCCAACTCCAGGGCACCGGGCTGCGGCTGAGCGCGCCCGCCGTGGCGTTCGGCGGCGACACCGCGGGCGGCTGGCTCGACCGGTTCATGAGCGGAGCGGCCTCCCGCGGCTACCGCGTCGACTTCATCCCCCTGCACTGGTACGGCAGCGACTTCTCCGCCGCGGCGGTCGACCACCTCAAGGGCTACCTCCAGGCCGTGTACAACCGCTACCGCAAGCCGATCTGGCTCACCGAGTACGCGCTGATCGACTTCACCACCAGCACGCCGCGCTACCCCTCGTCCGACCAGCAGGCCGCGTTCGCGAAGAACTCCGCCCTGATGTTGCAGGGCTTGTCGTTCGTGGAGCGCTACTCGTGGTTCACCCTGTCCACCAGCACGCACCGCACCGGCCTGTACACCGGGACCACGCCCAACGCCACGGGTGTCGCGTACCGCTCGGTGGGCTAGCGGGCGAGCACGACGACCTTGCCCGCCGGGGTGTCGCGGTGCACGGCGACGAGGTCGTCCAGCCCCACCCGGTGTCCGACGTGGACGACCAGTCGTCCGGCGTCCACCTCGGACACCAGGTGGGCGAGCTGCGCCGCGTCGCTGCGGACGTAGACGTTGGCCGCGCGCACACCGCGGTCGACGTCCTCGGCGGGTGGCGCGGTGACGCTGAGCACCAGCCCGCCCGGCTTGACCAGCCCGGTCAGCGGCGCGAGGTCGGCGGGCGCCACCGGGGCGAGGTTGAGCACCAGGTCGACGGGTCCGTCGACGGCGTCGACCACGCTCGTGGTCGTGTGGTCGACGACCTGGTTGGCGCCGGCGGACCGGACGAGGTCCGCGCTGCGCGGCGACGCGGTCGCGACGACGTGGGCCCCGAGCAGCTTGGCCAGCTGCACGGCGTACCCGCCGACCGCTCCCCCGGCCCCGTTGACCAGAACCCGTTGCCCCGCCCGGAGTTCCGCGTGCTCGACCAGCGCCTGCCACGCCGTGAGCCCCACAGCGGGCAGCGCGGCGGCGTCGGCGAGCGGGATGCTCGACGGCGCGGCGGTGAGCACCTCGGCCGGCACGACGACGAACTCGGCCGCCGCGCCACCCGCCCCCATCGGCAGGAACCCGATCACCGGGTCGCCGACCGCGAAGCCGTCGACGCCCTCGCCCAGTTCGGCGACCGTGCCCGCGACGTCGATGCCGGGGACGTACGGCAGCGCCACCGGGAAGACCTCGCGCAGCTCACCGCCTCGGATCGTCGCGTCGACGGGGTTGAACGACGTGGCCGCGACCTCGACCAGCACCTCACCGGGACCGGGCGCGGGCCGGTCCACCTCCTCGACCCGCAGGACCTCGGGACCGCCGTGCTCGTGGAAACGAACTGCCCTCATCACGTGCTCCTCCACTCGGACATGCTTCGCATTCGAAGCATGTTTCGACCGTAGCACGCTACGAATTCGAAGCAAGTAGAATGGGGCAGTGACGGACGACGCACCACCGCTGGACGGCGAGCAGCTCGGCGCCTACTTCGCGCTCATGGAGGTCAGCAGCCTCCTCCAGCACGCCGTGGAGCAGCAGTTGCGCGCCTCCGGCGACCTCAGCTCGGTGCAGTTCCAGATCCTCGCGAGACTCGCCGACGCCCCCCGAGGCAGTCGGCGGATGACCGACCTGGCCGACGGCGTGGTCTACAGCCGCAGCGGCCTGACCTACCAGGCCGGCCTGCTCGACAAGGCGGGCCTCATCACCCGCCACCCCTCGGCCGACGACGAGCGCAGCACCACCGTCACGATCACCGACGCCGGTCGAGCACTGGTGGCCCGCGTCCTGCCCGGCCACGTCGAGGTGGTGCGGCAACTCCTGGTGGACCCGCTGTCCCGCCGAGACCTCGGCACCCTCGGCGCGGTGCTCACCCGAGTCCGCGACCACATGCGTGCCGCCCCACCGCGTTCCGCCAAACCCCGCTCCCGCGGCAAACCCCGCCAGGAGTAGGACCCCACGAAACAGGATCCCGGTCACCACCTGCATCCCCGAGGTCGGCTGCACCGTGTAACCGGTCCGCGCCGGCGCGACGCTGAACGCGATCGCGCCGTCGGGCATCCCCGACGTGTCCGGCGGCAGGAAAGCCGGGAAACCGTCGGCACAACCCCGGAACTCTCTCCGACATCTTTTCGCCGACCTCCGCGCACCGCCCTCGCACCTCGCCACCCCACCCCCACCTCGCTCCACTAACATCGCCGCACCGTCAGCGTTCGCCAGACCAGGAGTCGCACGTGAGCCAGCAGAACCGGCTGATCGCCGGGCGTTACGAGCTGCGCGACCAGCTCGGCGCGGGCGCCATGGGCGTGGTGTGGCGCGCGGGCGACCTGAAGCTGGAACGGGTCGTCGCCGTGAAGGAACTGCTGCTGCCCTCCCACCTCGACGACAAAGCGGTCGAGCAGGCCCGGCGACGCGCCCAGCGCGAGGCCCGCATCGCCGCGCGCCTGCACCACCCGAACGCCATCACCGTCCACGACGTCGTCGAGCACGACGGCCAGCCGTGGCTGATCATGGAGTACCTGCCGTCCCAGAGCCTGGCGACGGTCCTCGCGGAACGCGGCCCGCTGCCGATCGGCGACGTCGTGCGGATCGGCAAGCACATGGCCGACGCCCTGGCCGCCGCCCACAAGGCCTCCGTCGTGCACCGCGACGTCAAGCCCGGCAACGTCCTGCTCGGCGCCGAGGGCACGGTCAAGATCACCGACTTCGGCATCTCCCGCGCGCTGGACGACACCGCCGCGACCGCGACCGGCAACTACGCGGGCACCCCGGCGTTCTTCGCCCCCGAGGTCGCCAGGGGCCAGGAGGCCGGCTACCCGTCGGACGTGTTCTCCCTCGGCGCCACGCTCTACAACGCCGTCGAGGGCCAACCGCCGTTCGGCATCACCGACAACTCGATCGCCCAGCTCTACCGCGCCGCCGCCGGCACCGTCCGCCCACCGGAACGCGCCGGTGCGCTGGCCCCGCTGCTGGCCCGGCTGCTCGCCCTGGACCCCCGTGCCCGACCGACGATGGCCGAGGCCGCCGAAGCCCTCGACACCCTCGCCCGCACGACCGCCCCCACCCCGACCCTGGTCGTGGACCTGCGGGACCAGCTCACCTCGTCCTTCACCCTGCCGCCGCGGTCCCACACCGACGAACGGCGGAGCAGGCGCCGGGCCGCCGCGGGTCTCGTCGTCGCGCTGGTGGTGCTGATCGCGGTCGTCACCGGCGCCTTCCTGTACGCCGACAGCACCAAGCGGTCGGACGCGTCGACCGGTCCGGCGACTACGTCCTCCTCC
>DATMCA010001591.1:0-16068 GCA_035559015.1 Umezawaea sp.
TCGTCGGCGGCGGTCCGGTCGGCCTCACGTTCGCGTGCACGTTGCGGGCCCTGATGGGCGACCAGGTCTCCATCCGCGTCCACGACCCCCGCTGGCACCGCCGCAACGGCCGCGTCCTGTGGCGCGAGCGCGCCGAGGGCAACACCCGCCGCGAGCAGGTCGTGACGTTGCAGAGCAACGTGTGGTCCAACCTCCCGGAGAAGGTGAAGCGGCGCCTGTTCACCGAGGGCCGCTTCGGCGAGATGTGGCCGCTGGGCCCGGATTCCCCGGCCGAGCGCGGCCGTCCGCGCAACCTCAAGATCCGCTGGATCGAGGACTGCCTGCTGGACATGGCCCAGGACGTCTACGGCATCGAGCTGCGCGCCGAGGCCTACGAGGTCCCGGAGAAGTGGGACGGCACGCACGTCGTGGCGATCTGCGACGGCGCCAGGTCCAGGACCCGTGAAGCCCTCAAGGACGACTTCGGCACCCCCGACCGCGACTTCTACTCGATCAACGGCAGCCCGCTGGAGGAGACCGTCCTCGGCATCCGGGTCAGGTCGCGCGTCCCGGACGAGTTCACGGTCCCGCTGACGGTCAGCCAGAACCGCTTCCTCTTCAACTCCCTCGGCGGCGGCTTCATCAACATGCGCCTCACCGCCGAGGAGGCCTCCGAGATCGTCGCGATCGGCGAGAACGGCCCGGTCGAGTGCATCGAGCGCTACTCGTGCACCCTGCGCCCGCTGGGCGACCGGTTCGTCTGCGACCGCCACCTGTCCACGTTCAAGCCGTCGATCGACCCGCTCTCCTTCCTGTGGCCCAGGATCATGGACGGCATCCGCTTCTTCGGCGCGTCACCCGCGGACTTCCTCAGCCTCACCTCGTTCAAGCTCGGCATGCGGCAGCACTCCCGCTTCACCGCCCAGCTCGCGCCCGGCACGTGGGGCTTCCTGCTCGGCGACGCCGCCAACTCCCTGCACTTCTGGCCCGGCCGCGGCCTCAACACCGGAGTCAAGAGCGCCCAGTCGCTCGCCACCACCCTCCGCGCGCGGTGGCAGGGCGGTGCTCTCCGCTCGTCCGACTTCTCGTCGCACGAGGGCACCATGCAGCAGTTGCAGTACCGCGAGAAGTCCCGCGCGTGGACCACGATGGTCATGCCCGACGAGAACGGCCTGCCCCGCGGCATCGAGGATCGCGTGCGCGACGGCCTCGAAGGCCCGTTCGACCGCCAAGCCCTCACGGACGAGCTGTGGGCCCGGATGCGCGACATCAAGAACCGCCTGGCCCCGCGCATGGGCCACCTGCCGAACGACCAGTGGTACCTCGACAAGATCCACGGCCTGCACGTCAAGACCCTCAAGGTGATGGTCGAGACCGGCCCCTGGATCACCCGCGAGATCGGCGGCGACGAGGTCTCGGTCAACGTCGAGTTCCCCGAACCGTCCCGCCGCGACCTCCCGCTCACCCACCTCCGTGCCGCTTCGCTGGCGGGGTAGCGGCGGCGGTCCGACCATGGCCGGTGATCACCTGCTGGCCCTTTGACCTGGACCAATGGGCAACTCCGGCCAGGTGATCACCCGTCCGTGCGAACCCACGCCGTCAGTACGCTGCGCCTGTTCGGTCGCCGGTGCGGATGACGTGACCGTGGGAGACTCGTCGCGGACGTGAGGAGACGTTGTGACTGCCCTTCCGCACGAGCACCCGCTGCCGAACGGGATTTCCCATTTGCTGACGGTTGCCGAGTACTCCCGACTCGGTGAGACCGAGTCCGGGTACACGGAATTGCAGGAAGGCCGTTTGGTGATGTCCCCGAGTCCCGCGCTCGAGCACAACTCGGCCTCACTGGAGCTGGCGATCCAGCTCCGGGCGCAACTGCCCGATGAGCTCATGGTCATCCAGGACATCGACGTCGACCTGGAGTTGGTCCCGCCGGGCGAGCCGGGATTCTCGCGGAGGCCCGACCTCACGATCATCGAGCGGGCGGCTCGGGAACGGGTGAAGGCCGAAGGCGGACTGCTCCGCGCGTCCGAGGTGCTCGTCGTGGTCGAGATCGTTTCGCCGGGGTCCCGGCGGACGGACTACGTGATCAAACGCGGCGAGTACGCCGACGCCGGGATCCCCCACTACTGGATCGTCGACATCACCACTCCGGTGTCACTGGTCGACTGCCACCTCGCGGGTGAGTTCGGGTACCAGGAGGCACCTGCTGTCGTGGCCGAGTTCGTGACGACCGAGCCGTGCCCGATCACCGTCCACGTCGATGAGCTCTAGCCTCCGACCCGAGCCCATCACCACCGAGCGGCTCCTGCTGGAGCCGTTGCGGGTGGAGCACGCCGAGGAGATGGCGCCTCTTCTGGACGACGTCCGCCTGCACGAGTTCATCGGTGGCGAGCCGCCGACCCCGGACCGGTTGCGCGACAGGTACGCCCGGCAGGTCGCGGGGGTCGGGCGGGGGTGGTTGAACTGGGTCGTGCGGTGTGAAGGCATTGTCGTGGGGACGGTGCAGGCGACGCTGGAGGAGGAACACGCGGAGGTCGCGTGGGTGATCGGCACGGCTCACCAGGGGCGCGGGTTCGCGGGGGAAGCGGCTGTCGGGATGGTCGGGTGGCTGGTCGGGAATGGGGTGCGGACCGTGGTGGCGCACGTGCACCCGGAGCACCTCGCGTCCGCCGCGGTGGCCCGGCGGGTGGGGTTGGTGGCGTCCGACGTGGTGGTCGACGGCGAGGTGCGGTGGGTCAGCGCAGGGCGGTGACGCGGGCCAGGCGGTCGAGCCAGCGGGCCGTGGTGGGGGCGTCGGCGGCGTACCGGTCGTAGAGGTCGGGGAGCGGGGCCCTGGTGGGGACGGGGAGGTGGCCGTCGACCGGGCGCAGGGAGTCGGAGGTGACGTCGCCGGTCATGAGCGACAGGGTCGCCAGGCCGCAGGCGTGGTCCAAGGACGGCAGGGCGGCGGCCAGGGCCAAGCCCGCCGCCAGGCCGACGGAGGTCTCCACGGCGGACGAGATGACGCACGGGAGGCCGGAGGCCTCGGCGACCTTCAGGGCCCGCCGGACACCGCCCAGCGGTGCGACCTTGATCACGGCGATGTCGGCCGCACCCGCGACGGCGACCTTCAACGGGTCCTCGGCTCGGCGGATCGACTCGTCGGCGGCGATCGGCACGTCGACCCGGCGGCGGACCAGGGCCAGCTCCTCGATGGTCCGGCACGGCTGCTCGACGTACTCCAGGCCACCGGCGGCACGTTCCAGCGCGGCGATGGCCGTCACGGCGAAGTCCACGTCCCAGGCCGTGTTGGCGTCCACCCGGATCTTGCCGCCGGGGCCCAGGGCGTCGCGGACGGCGGCCACGCGCTCCAGGTCGGACGACAGCGGCGTGCCCGGATCGGCGACCTTCACCTTGGCCGTGGTGCAGCCGGACGCGGCCACGATCTCGTGCGCGCGCTCCGGCGGCACGACGGGAACGGTGCAGTTGACCGGGATCGACGTGCGCAGCGGCGCGGGCCAGTGCAGGCCCGCCGCCTCCTCCGCGCACTCCAGCCACGGCACGCACTCGGCGTCGGAGTAGTCCAGGAACGGGCAGAACTCGCCCCACCCGGCAGGCCCCTCGAACAGCACGCCCTCGCGCACGGTGATGCCCCGGAAGCGGTTGCGCATCGGGATCGCGTACACCCGGATCGAGGAGACGTCCACGACCCCATCCTGCCAAACCCGCCGTCGCCCGGCCCGGTGGCCGGGCGACGGCGGGAGGTCAGTCGACCTCGGGCAGCTTCGGCGCCAGCAGGTCGTCGGCGTCGACGATCTTGTACGCGTACCCCTGCTCCGCGAGGAAGCGCTGGCGGTGAGCGGCGTAGTCGGTGTCCAAAGTGTCCCGCGACACCACCGAGTAGAAGTGCGCCTGGCGGCCGTCACCCTTGGGGCGCAACAACCTCCCGAGCCGCTGGGCCTCCTCCTGCCGGGACCCGAAGGTGCCAGACACCTGCACCGCCACCGAAGCCTCGGGCAGGTCGATGGAGAAGTTCGCGACCTTCGACACGACGAGGACGCGGATCTCGCCCTTGCGGAACGCGTCGAACAGCTCCTCGCGCTCCTTGTTCTTCGTGGAGCCCTGGATGATCGGCGCGTTCAACGCGGCGCCCAAGTCGTCGAGCTGGTCCAGGTACGCGCCGATGACGAGCGTCGGCTCATCGGGGTGCTTGTCCAGGATCGCTTGCACCACGGGCATCTTCGTGTGCGCCGTGGAGCAGAGCTTGTACCGCTCCTCGGGTTCCGCGGTCGCGTACAGGAGCCGCTCGTTGTCGGTCAGCGTGACCCGGACCTCGGTGCACTCCGCGGGCGCGATCCAGCCCTGCGCCTCGATGTCGCGCCACGGCACGTCGTACCGCTTCGGCCCGATGAGCGAGAACACGTCGCCCTCCTGACCGTCCTCGCGCACCAGCGTCGCCGTCAAACCGAGGCGGCGGCGGGACTGGAGGTCGGCCGTCATGCGGAAGACGGGGGCGGGCAGCAGGTGCACCTCGTCGTAGACGATGAGGCCCCAGTCGCGCGAGTCGAACAGCTCCAGGTGCTTGTACTCGCCCTTGGACTTGCGGGTGATCACCTGGTACGTGGCGATGGTGACCGGGCGGATCTCCTTGCGCTCACCCGAGTACTCGCCGATCTCCTCCTCCGTCAACGACGTCCGCGCGATCAGCTCGCGCTTCCACTGCCTGCCGGCGACGGTGTTCGTCACCAGGATCAGCGTGGTCGCCTGGGCCTCGGCCATGGCCGCCGCGCCGACGAGGGTCTTGCCCGCGCCGCAGGGGAGGACGACCACACCGGACCCGCCCGCCCAGAACGCCCGCGCGGCCAGCCGCTGGTAGTCGCGCAGCTTCCAGCCGTCCTCGGCCAGGGCGATCGGGTGGGCCTCGCCGTCGACGTAACCCGCGAGGTCCTCGGCGGGCCAACCGATCTTGAGCAGGGCCTGCTTGAGCCTCCCGCGCTCGCTCGGGTGCACGACGATCGAGTCCTGGTCGATGCGCTCGCCCAGCATCGGCGCTATCTTCTTGTGCCGCAGCACTTCTTCGAGGACCGCTCGGTCTACCGTGCTGAGCACCAGGCCGTGGACCGGGTTGTTCGCGAGCTGCAACCTGCCGAACCGGCTCATCGTGTCGACGACGTCGACGAGCAGGGGTTGGGGCACGGGGTAGCGCGAGAACCGCACCAGCGCGTCGACGACCTGTTCCGCGTCGTGTCCGGCGGCGCGGGCGTTCCACAAGGCGAGGGGAGTGACCCGGTAGGTGTGCACGTGCTCGGGAGCGCGCTCCAGTTCCGCGAACGGAGCGATGGAGGTGCGCGCCTCGTCCGCGAGCGGGTGGTCGACCTCCAGCAGCAAGGTCTTGTCTGACTGGACGATCAACGGTCCGTCGGTCACGGGTGCCGGCTCCTGTCGGTTGGCGTTCTGCCATTGTCACAACAACGCGCAAGTCGCAGGCAGTCCCGTGGCTCACCGTGGCCCTGAGGCGACGCTCTGCACTTGGCGACGGTTTGGTAAAACTCTCCAAAACCAGCAATCGGGTGCCTACGTTCTGCTAGGTCCGGACACCCAACGGGACCTCCAGCAAAGGTGATCATGAGCAACGAGTCGACTCCCGACCCCAAGGCCGACGACGCGCCGAAGACCGCGCAACCGGCATCGGAAGCCGCCGCGACACCCGCGCCCGCTCCGGACGAGGCGCCTGCTGCCAAGCCCGTCGCGAAGCGCGCGCCCAGGCCGAGGAAGACCGCTGCCGCCGCGCCGGCAGCGGCGGAACCGACCACCGGTGAACCCGGCGCGGCCGCACCCGCCGCCGGTGAACCCGCCGCCCCGGCCAAGGCTCCCGCGAAGCGGGCCCCCCGGCCGAGGAA
The DNA here is from genome assembly GCA_035559015.1 of Umezawaea sp. Classification (GTDB taxonomy): domain Bacteria; phylum Actinomycetota; class Actinomycetes; order Mycobacteriales; family Pseudonocardiaceae; genus Umezawaea. Next base: position 5,859 of record DATMCA010001591.1, read on the forward strand.
GACGGCGGCGAAGCCCGCCGCGGCAGCGGAGCCGACCACCGAACCGGTGACCGAGTCCGCCGCCACGCCGGTGACCGAGTCCGCCGCCCCGGCGGAGGCACCCGCGGCTCCGATCGCCCCGGCGACCCCGGAGACCGCCGAACCGGTGACCGAACCGGTCCCCGCGGCCGCCGCGAAGCCCAAGCGGGCTCCCGCGACGCGCCGGAAGGCCCCGGCCGCGACGTCCGCCGCGGCCAAGCCCGCCACGACGTCGGCGGCGGCCAAGCGCGCCGCAGCGGCCGCCGCTGCCGCCCCGGCCGTCGAGGGGACGTCCGTCGAGGGCACCTCCGCCGCGTCGGCCGAGCCGGTCACCGAACCCGTGCCGGTCCCCGCCGCCGAGACGGCCGAGGCCGAGTCGGTCCCCACCGCCAGTGCCACCGAGCCGGTCACCGAGCCGGTGCCCGCCGCCGAGGTCGCCGAGCCCGCCAAGGCCGAGACCTCGGAGCCGGTGACGGACGCGCTGCCGATCCTCACCCCGGAGTCGTCGGTACCGGCGAAGGCGGAGACCGAGGAGCCGGTGACGGAGGCCATCCCGATCCTGACCCCGGAGGGCGTGGTGGCCACCCCCGCCAAGGCCGAGCCCGAGGAGCCGGTGACGGAGGCCATCCCGATCCTCACGCCGGACGCCGAGCCCGTCGCGGCCACCCCGGCCGGGACCGAGCCCGTCGAGGCGGAGCCCGAGAAGCTCTCCGCGGACAAGTCCGACAAGCCCACGGTCACCGCGACCGTGCCCGCGGAACCCGGCGAGCCGGCGGAGGAGAAGCCGGTCACCGTCCCGGCCGAGCCCGCGCTGACCGCGTCCGCGTCCGAGTCCGCCGACAAGACGGCCGACAAGCCCGCTGACAAGGCGGCCGACGAGTCCGCCACCCCGGCGGAGGCCCCGAAGCCGGCCGAGGCCGCGCCCGCGGCGGCCGCCGTGCCCCCGCAGGCGGCCCCAGAGGCCTCCCAGCCCGCCGAGGGCGACTCGGGCAACGTCCTCTACCGCAAGCCCAAGGCTGAGGACGAGGAGGAGGAAGAGCGCTCGTCCAGCGGCAGGGGCCGCCTGATCGCGATCGTCGCCGTGGCGGTCATCCTCATCGCGGCCATCGTCTACGCCATCACCGCGTTCGGCGGCAGCGACCCAAAAGACGCGTCGGCCGGTGACTGCGTCTCCCTCTCCGCCGCGTCGCTGGAGGAGTCGGACCAGGTCCGGACGGTCGGCTGCGACGACGACAAAGCCCTGCTGATGGTCGGCAAGGTGATCGGCAACGACACCGACTCGTGCCCGGAGGGCAACTTCTACCAGCAGTACCCGGTCGAGGGGAAGCCGGCGCAGGGCTTCCGGCTGTGCCTGCTGCCGAACCTGGCGGAGGGCTCCTGCTACAAGCTCGACGACCTGAGCGCGAACTACGTCAAGACCGAGTGCAAGGGTGTCGAGGCCCTCAAGGTCACCAGGGTCATCAAGGGCACCGACGACACCGGCCAGTGCACCGACGGCGCGGGCGAGTCGTACCCGGAGCCGAAGCTGACGTACTGCTTCGCTCCCGCGGAGAGCTGATCAAGGCCTGATCCCGTACCACCATGTGAGCAATTCTGCCCACATGGTGGTACGGGATCGCAGCAGTTTTTGCCACTTTTCGGTGAATACTGTCAACTCGCCGAGCGCCGGTGCCGATGCGAAGCATCATGCGCAAGATCGTCATCGGCCTCGGTGCGGCCCTCCTCGTCCTGCTCGGCGCCTACGGCCTCGGCCTGTTCGACACCGAGGAGCCCCCGGTGGCCGTCGGCCAGTGCGCCAGCGTCACCCGCGCCGCCGACGCGCCCCGCTTCACGGCCCTGGACTGCGGGTCGGACCAGGCGAACGTCAAGGTCGCGAAGGTCGTCGCCCAGAAGGGCGAGGGCTGCCCGGCGGGCGGTTCCGCCTACTCGACGTTCACCGCCAGCGTCACCCTCTGCCTGATCCCGAACCTCGTCGAGGGCTCCTGCTACGGCCAGGACAAGGCGGCCGGGCTCCTCAAGGTGCCGTGCGGCACCGCCCAGTCGGTGAAGGTCGCCAAGGTCCTCGGCGGCGGCGCGGCCTGCGGTGAGCAACGCTCCGTGGCGTTCCCGGAACCCGCCGTGACCTTCTGCCTGACCGAGGGCGGCGCCTGACAACGATGTGGTCACTTCGCTGCGCCGATCCGGGCCGCCGGCTACGTTTCGGCCTCCCGTGAAGCGAGAGGACCACCCGTGAGCACGCCCAACTACCCGCCGCCCGCCGGGCCCAACGGCCCGCAGCAGGGCCCGGTCCCGCCCCCGTACGGCGCGCAGCCGCCGCCCCCGTACGGCAGGCAGGCCCCGCAGCAGCCGGGTTGGGGCCAGCAGCCGACCCCGGCGGGCTGGGCGGCGCCGCAGCCGCCCGGTCCGGGCCAGCAGCCGTACGGGGCGCCGCCCCCGTTCGGCCAGCAGATGCCCCCGGTGCCGCCCGCCAAGAAGGGCGGCGGCAAGGTCAAGCTCGTCCTGACCCTGGTCGTGGTGGCCGCGCTCGCCGTCGGCGGCTACTTCCTGAACAAGAGCGCTCCGGCCAGCGCGAACCCCGGCGACTGCATCAACATCGTCTCGGCCAGCATCACCGACCCGAAGATCGAGAAGGTCGAGTGCGGCGCGCCCAACGCCGCGTACAAGGTCGCGAAGAACCTGGACAGCGCCTCCGACCAGTGCCCGACCGGCGACTACGGGTCGTACTCCGAGAGCGGTCGTCGGAGCAGCGGTTTCACGCTCTGCCTGATGCTGAACGCGACCGAGGGCGAGTGCTTCAAGACCGAGGGCAACTTCGTGTCGGGCAAGACCAGCAAGGTCACCTGCGACGCGTCGGCCGACTTCAAGGTCTCGAAGGTCGTGACCGGCAGCACCGACAAGGCGGTGTGCGGGGGCGACGGCAACGAGCTGGTCTACTCCGACCCCGCGACCGTCATGTGCCGGGTCGCCGCCGACGAGGCCGGCACCGGCACGGGCTGAGTCCGCGCCGCTACCCGGGGTCAATGGGCTAGACCACTGGGCCTCCCGGGGACCCGCAACACGGGGTCGCGGTCCCGGTACCGGGAGTCGGTACCGCCGATCGGGGGGCCGGCGCGCTGGGCCGAACCGGTGACGGCACTTGACGGCACCAGGGAAAAGAAAACGGGGCGGTCACCCAAGGTGACCGCCCCGTTCCGCTTGGCTAGTTCGTCGTGCCCGGTGGCAGCAGTTGTTGAACGTCGAGCCTGCCCGGCAGCACGTCCTCGGTGTCCATCATGTCCGCGACCCGCTGGAGGCGGATCGGGTTGAGGGACAGCGGGAAGGTGCCGACCGAGACCAGCGCCGCGGTCTGCTGGTCGACGTCGACGTAGCTGCTCAGGACGTCCTGGACGGTCAGCTTGTTGTTCGCCGCGGCCTGTTGCGCGTCGCGCAGGACCGAGCGGAACAGGGCCAGCGTCTTGGGGTTGCCGTCCGCGAACTTCTTGCTGGCGGCGTACCCGGACATCGGGAAGTCCTTGGTCGGGCCGATGGCCGTGTCGGTCACGATACGGGCACCGATGTCGCGCTGGGCCTTCGTGATGAACGGCTCGGTCATCCACGCCGCGTCGACGGTCTTCGACTGCATCGCCGTGACCATCTGGTCGAACGGGAACTCGCGGAAGGTGATGCCCTGCTTCTCGACACCCGCGGTGTCCAGCACGGCCCTGGTGGTCAGCGAGCCGATGTCGCCGTTGTTGACGACCGCGATCCGGGGCTTGGCGATCTTCGCTGGACCGTCGTAGTTCGGGTCCGTGGTGACCAGCGCCATCGAGTTGGCGCCCGCCTGGTAGGCCTCGCCCTGGAGTTGGAGCTGGGTGCCCTCGGCGACCTTGCGGAACAGGGTCACGTGGCTCGCCCAGGTGATGTCCAGCGTGGTGTCGAGCTGCTTGATGCCCTCGTCCTCGCTGGTCTGGGGCACGAGTTGGACCTGGAGTCCGGCTTTGTCGAACAGCTTCTCGTTGATCGCGATGCGGAGCGGAGCGACGTCCACGACCGGCATGACGCCGATGCGGAGCGTGTTGCGCTCGATGTCGGTGGCGCCGTCGCTGCCGCCGCCGGGGAGCAGGCTGCACCCCGCGGTCGTGGAGACGACGGTCAGGGCACACGCGACCAGCGCTGCCGCACGTCGGAGAACATGCGCTCGGGTAGGCATGGCACCTCTCGCCTGTTGACTCGATGAGTCGAGTTGATCAGTGTTCGTCGTCACGCGGCATACTGTCCGTCGGGTCACCGGGGATGGTGGCGCAGAGGCAGCTAGGTATCGACGTTCGGGGATGTTAACCACCCGGACGTATGAAGCGACAGTCCAACTCGATACGGTGCGTGCTCCTAGAGGCTTCCATCAAGTAGGGGCAGACCATTACGCTGCCGGCCGGGTGGTACAGGTTCTAGCGAGCCATCGGGTTCCTGGAGCAGAATGGAGCGCTTGGTCGGCGCTAGGCTCCTGTGCTGCATTTTGCCCGATTTTGCGAGTCCATACTTCGGTCCGGGGGAGAGGCCGGGGACACTGCTGCCGGAAGAGGAAGCCCAGGGTGGCCCGACGAGAGAGAGGTCCCAGCCAGTCCGGCGCGGGGACCGCACCGCGCTCCGATAGGCCCGAAACGGGTGACGGACTGGCTGCGCTACGAGATGCAACTGTGACCGAGTCGACGGGATCTGGAAAAACCGACGTGCCGCAGAACAGCGCAACAGATGCGCAGAGCGCTCGTGCGTCGAGCTTCCGGCTGCGCAACTGGCGCCTCCGGACCAAGCTGTTCGCCGTCCTGCTGATCCCCACCGTCGCCGCGCTCGCGCTCGGCGGCCTCCGGGTGCAGTCGGACTTGCAGAGCGCGACCGAGTTCAACCAACTGGCCAACGAGGTCCAGCTGGAGAGCTCCGTCGCGGACCTCGTGCAGCAGCTCCAGCGCGAGCGAGACCTGAGCGTCAGCCACGTGGCCTCGGGCAAGCAGATCGACCGCGTGGTGCTGGACCGCCAGCTGCGCCGGGTGAACGACAACTCGGACGCCCTGCAGACCAAGATCACCGAACTGAGCGGCGACCTGGAGCCCGCCGTGGCGGACCGCTTCCGCCGCGCCGCCGAGCAGCTCAAGCGCCTCAACAGCCTCCGCAACGCCGTGCGCGACACCGCGTACCCCTCGGAGGCCGTCCTGCGCACCTACTCCGAGTCGGTGGAGAGCCTCCTCGACCTCGGTGAGCAGGCCATCGCGGGCATCAACGACCCCGACCTGGTGCGCCTGCACCTGGCGACCAACGCGATCGCGCGGATCAAGGAGCAGGAGTCCCGCAAGCGCGGCATCCTGCTCGACACCTTCCAGCGCCAGGACTTCCCGGCGAGCCAGCAGCGGCTGCTCCTCGCGGCGAACGCCGAGCTGGAAGCGGCCCGGAACGACTTCCGCAAGTCGGCGTCGCCCGACCAGGCGAAGATCTACGACGACACCGTCACGGGTCTGATCGTCGACACGGCGAACGACATGCAGGAGTCGGCGCTGAACCTGGCGGCGGCCAACCAGAGCCTCCAGTCGCTGAGCCCGGAGCGGTGGGACATCGCGTCCACGCTGACGGTGAACCTGACGCGCGACGTGGAGAACCTGCTCCTGGAGCAGCTCCAGAACCGCACGGACGAGGCGACCGGCACCGCACGCGCCGACGCGTTCCGCGACTCGGGCCTCGTGCTCGCCGCGCTGCTGCTGGCGCTGGCGATGGCCCTGTTCGTCGCCCGCTCGATCCTGAACCCGCTGCGCATCCTGCGCCGCACCGCCCTCGCGGTGGCCGACCACGGTCTGCCGGAGGCGGTCGAGAAGATCCTCGCCGACCCCAACCCGCAGCTCGCGGCGCAGAACGCCATCGCGCCCGTGCCGATCACCACGCGGGAAGAGGTCGGCCAGGTGGCGCGGGCGTTCGACGCGGTGCACGGCGAGGCGGTCCGCCTGGCGGCCCAGCAGGCCCTCCTGCGCGACAACGTCAACGCGATGTTCGTCAACCTGTCCCGCCGCTCGCAGGCGCTGGTCGAACGCCAGCTCAACCTGATCGACCGGCTGGAGCAGGACGAGCAGGACCCGGACCAGCTCGCCAGCCTGTTCGAGCTCGACCACCTCGCGACCCGCATGCGGCGCAACTCGGAGAACCTCCTGGTCCTCTCGGGCACCGACCTCTCGCGCCGCCTCACCCGGCCCGTTCCCGCGGCCGAGGTGCTGGGCGCCGCGGTGTCCGAGGTCGAGCAGTACGCCCGCGTCCAGGTCGGCCAGACCCCGGAGCTCACGGTCCAGGGCCGCGCGGTCAACGACCTCGTGCACCTGATCGCCGAGCTGCTGGACAACGCCACCGCGTTCTCCGACCCCGTGACGAAGGTCACGGTCCGGACCGCCCGCACCCGCAAGGGTGAACTCGCGATCGAGATCCAGGACCGCGGCGTGGGCATGGCCGAGCAGGACATCCTCGACGCCAACGAGCGCCTGGCCGACCCGCCGGACGTCGACGTCGCCGTGTCCCGCCGGATGGGCCTGTACGTGGTCGCCCGGCTGGCCAAGCGCCACGACATCAAGGTCCGGCTGCGGGTCAACGAGGACATCGAGGGCGGCACCACCGCGCTCGTCGTCGTCCCCGGCACGCTCGTCGCGCAGCCCGGTCAGTCCCCCGCCCCGATGGGCGGGCCGACCGAGTCGCTGACGGACTTCAACCCGGCTCAGCGCGCCAGCGGCATCGCCGGCGCGTTCAGCGGCTCGCCCCGCTTCGACGACGACGGCGGCAACAGCTTCCCGTCGCAGGGCGGCGGCAGCGCGGTCGAGACCGGGTACCACTCGTCGGGCAGCCTCACGAACACCGGTGGCTTCCCGTCGCAGGAGTTCAGCCCCACGGGCAGCTTCGCGCAGCCCGACATCAACGTTCCGGTCAGCTTCGTGCGGGGCGAGTCCGTCCCCGAGCCCAACGCGGTCCCCGCGTTCGGCGTCACGCGACCGGAAGAGGACTCGAACGTCTGGCTGCCCATGTCGGGCGACCGGACGCCGGCGGAGAAGGTGTGGCCCGAGCACGCCAACGCCCACGACCCCGGCCCGTCCACCGGTGAGCAGACCCTGTTCACCGCCTACGAAGACCGCCACGAGGACGCTTCGGCGCCCATCGAGTCGGGCTACGAGACGACCCGCTTCGAGCCCGTGGTGCCCCGCGCCGCGGTGGCGGAGCCCGAGCCGGAGCGGCGCAACGGCAACACGCCGGCGCGCAAGGAGGTCGACCACGACCTCGACGCCCCGACCGAGCGCCTGCCGATCTACGAGGCGGTCCTGTCCCAGTGGTTCCAGGCGGTCGGCAGCGAGACCTCCGCGGCCAAGGCGCAGGCCGTGCCCGCCGTGGAGGTGCGTGAACCGGTGAGGACGCCGGAGCGGGAGCCCGAGCCCGCGGTCTCGGAGCGCGAGGAAGTGGCGCTCCCGACCCGAAAGCCGAAACCCGTTCCCGCTGTGGCTCCCACCACCACCGAGGTTTCCGTACCCTCAAGGCTCGACGGTTTGTCAGCTTCGGGTCTCCCGAAGCGGGCGCCGCGACCCGAAGCCGCACCCGTCCCCGAACCGGAGCCGGTGGCCGAGGTCGAGGTCGGGCAGGTTGAGGAGCAGGAGGCCCCACAGATGCAGGCGGAACCGACCGCCGAAAGCGCTTGGCAGTCGCCGGCCGACGAAGGCTGGTCCGCTGCTCAAGCACTGCTCAGCAAGACGCCAGACGCCAAGACACAAGCGGGGTTGCCCAAGCGGGTGCCCAAGGCTCAGCTTGTGCCAGGGTCAGCGGCGCCGAAGATCCCGTCGGCGCAGCAATCGCAGCGGCCCCCGCTGCCACCACGATCGCCTGACGCGATCCGTGGACGGATGTCGAGTCTTCAGCAGGGCGTCCGACGAGGGCGACACGCGTTGATCGACGCTTACGCTGGTGACCAGTCGAGCCGGCAAGACGAGGAGCAGGAGTGACGACCGCAGCTCAGCCAGGCAGCTTTGGTTGGCTAATCACCGACTTCGTGCGCCGGGTACCCGGTGTTGCGCACGCCGTTGTCGTGTCGGCGGACGGGCTTCTGCTCGCCGGCTCGCAGGGTTTGCCACGGGACCGGGCCGAACAGCTTTCGGCGGTGGCATCCGGTCTGGTCAGCCTCACCGCGGGTGCGGCTCGCTGCTTCGAGGCCGGTGGCGTGAACCAGACCGTGGTCGAGATGGAACGGGGTTACCTGTTCCTGATGTCCATCAGCGACGGGTCGTGCCTCGCCGTACTCGCCGCGCCCAACTGCGACATCGGACTTGTCGCCTACGAGATGACCCTGCTGGTCGAGAGAGTCGGACAGCAACTCACCCCGGAGCTGCGCGCTCAGCTCCAGGGCGTGGTAAGGCGGTAGACCTCATGAGAGTGTGGGGGTGAGCGGAGATGGCTGAGAGATCGGGCGCCCACGGTCGTCGCTTCGGTAGCGGTTTCAACTACCAGGAGTGGGCGGTCGGGGGTTTCCAGTTCTCGGATCCGGACGCCGCCGACCCCGCGCCGGATGATGAGGAAGCCGATGCAGTAGCACCGAGCGTCAAGCCGGTCGTCCGCCGGAAGCGCGGCCGACCGAAACGCGAGAGCGCGGAGATCGATGGCACAGGGCAGGGGCTAGACGACATGTCTCAGCGTGAGGTTGACGATTCGTCGTACGACTACGACGACGTGCCGAACCGTTTCGACATCGACGGGTACGGAAGTGGTCTGTTCGGAGGACCGGGCGCTGATCTCTTCGGTGCCCACAACCTCCCTGACAGCGTTCCGGAACAACTGCCGTACACGACCGGCCAACAGCCGATCGTGAGACGGGAGGAGAACCCGGCGGCCGAATCGGGATCACTGGTCCGTCCGTACACCCGGACCGGTGGACGCACGAGGCCGGACTACGATCTGGCCATCGAGGCACTGGTGTCCACCAGTGACCGCGGGCTGGAACGTGACGCGGCGGTGCTACCGGAACACCGGTCTATTTGCGGGATTTGCACGGACACCCGGTCCGTGGCCGAAGTCGCCGCACACCTCCGACTGCCGTTGGGCGTCGTGCGGGTGCTGATCGGGGACATGGCCAGCATGGGTTTGGTTTTGATTCACCAGGGTGGTCTGGTCGTGGGAGACCGACCTTCCATTGACTTCCTTGAGAGGGTGCTCAGTGGGCTTCGCAGGCTCTAGTCCCCAGGGCGCCGAGGGCGCACGGAAGCCGACGACCTCCGCGAAGATCGTGGTCGCGGGTGGCTTCGGCGTGGGCAAGACGACCTTCGTCGGCTCGGTGTCCGAGATCGTGCCGTTGACCACCGAGGCGGTGATGACCGAAGCCAGCGCGGGTGTGGACGACCTGTCGGCTACGCCGAACAAGGTCACCACCACCGTCGCGATGGACTTCGGCCGCGTCTCCCTGGACAGCGACCTGATCCTGTACCTGTTCGGTACGCCGGGTCAGCACCGGTTCTGGTTCATGTGGGACGACCTGGTCCGTGGTGCCATCGGCGCCATCGTCCTGGTCGACACCCGGAGGTTGGCCGACGCCTTCGCGTCGATCGACTTCTTCGACGACCGGCAGCTGCCGTACGTCGTCGGCGTGAACTGCTTCGACGGGTTGCTGCACCACCGCATCGAAGACGTGCGGGAGGCGCTGACGATCGATCAGTCCGTGCCGATAGTGACTTGCGACGCGCGCAACCGGCAGTCGACCAAGCAGACGTTGATCACGCTGGTCGAGCACGCCATGCGCCAGTGGATGTCCGTCCGCGCAGGCTGATCCGACGCTGCAAAGGCCTGGTCCGGTCTCCCCAGTCCCGGGGGACCGGACCAGGCCTCAGGCGTACGCGGAGAACGCCCGGTCCGGATCAGTGGTCATGGCCCTCCAGGTCCAGGTCGAAGCCCGGGCATCCAGCACGGTGAGGTGGCGTCCACGGCCACCGCCGGCTGAACGTGCCCCGGAGCCGTGCCGCCGAGTTCCGTCACCGGTTGGACCGTCCGGTCGACGGGGCGGGGCGGGAACCGGTGGGTCCACGCGTCCCCGGAGCTCGACCAGGTGCCGAGGACGTCCGCACCGGTGGGCGGGTCCGCTCGCGCGGTGCCCACCGCGCCCAGGACGGCCGCCAGGACACCGGTGACGAGGACCGGTCCACGCGCCCACCTGTTGATGGTCATG
>DATMCA010001592.1:0-2191 GCA_035559015.1 Umezawaea sp.
CCCTCGTGATCTCCTTCGAGACTGACCAACTGGCTGGTCTGCACCGCTACGCCTACCTCCCCGGCGAAGACCTCCCACTGGACGACCCCTGGCCAGGTCTCTTCGAGGAGTGGTCCGACAACGGCGTCCTCCTCAACCGCACCCCCATGACCGAGTACGCCATCAACAACATCAACTGCGAAGAGGTAGCCGTCTACCTGGGCCTGCTCTGGCGCCTCACCGAGGGCGGCAACAGGTTCGCCATCCCCACCTACTACCGCGACAAAGCAGCAGACCTGATCGGCCAGGACCCCGAATTCGTCGACTGGGAGTACAGCGTCGAAGCGGGCGCCCCCGACATCGACTCCCGCGACCAGGGCTTCATCCCCGCCAGGGCCTGCGTCCCCTTCCGCCCGGAACCCACCCAGTGGCAACAGGACCACGCCTCCCACGCAGGCCTGTTCGCCCTGAAAGCACCCGGCGACCTCGTGGCCATGCTCCGAGCCACCATCGCCGACGCTTCGGCCGAGGTCACCGTCTTCGCCGTCCAGGACCACGAACGACTCCTCGCGGGCCTGAGGGGCAAGACCAGACCCGAACTGACCGACCTGCTGCAACCCGGCGACGTCTTCGCGGACCTCACGATCGGCGTGGACGAGCCCTACTCCGACTCCCTCATCGTCGCCGCCCACGAGGACCTGACCGCCAGGGTCACCGAGGTCGTCGTGCACGCCCAGCGGCGGATCGCCGAGTACGACCCGGCGGAGCTAGCGGACATGCCCGCGTTCCTCGACGCCATGGGCCGGCTCAGCGGCTTCGCCTGAGTAGATCAGCTCGTACAGCGACCGGTCCCGCCCGGCCTGGTGGTACAGCAGCTCCACCAGTTCCTCGTGGTCCAGCGTCCGCAGGTGCGACCTCAGCTCGACGTCCTCCGCGTCGGCAGGCGGCACCTCGTGGCCGCGGTCGAGCAGCACCAGCCCGACGGCGACGAGGTGCTTGCAGAAGAACCCCTGCTCGCCGTACGGGCACGAGCACTCGCCCGCCAGCTGCCCGTCCCGCCAGGCCATCTCCACCGAGTACGAGTCGGCCCCCTCGACCCGCGCGGCGACGTGCCTGCGCAGCACCCGCAGCTCGACCACCGAATCCCGATACCCGAGCCCGCGCCAGAACGACTTGGCGCCCGCTTTGTGCTGAAGCATCTCGGTGGTGAGCGTCGGCATGATCGTATTCAACTACGAACCGGGAATTCACCCGCAAGGATGGTGTTCCTAAGCCCTCCGGCGGGGCACCGGCGCCCGGCGCCGGTGCCTGCGCCCACGCCTCAGCCGGAGTTCTTCTCCAGGTCCAACAACGTCACCGCCGCCCGGAAGTACTTGTTCGTACCCAGGTCGCGCACCGTCTTGATGTTGAACGCCGCCTTCAACTTCTCCGCGTCACCGTCGCTGACCCCGGACAACGCCGCCACCGGCGCGTCGAGGATGTCGGTGAGCGGCATGTTCTCGTACGCCTTGTCCAACAGCGAGTCGAGGTTGACCGAAACAGCCATGTTCACGTCCTCCTGGTACCCCACGGGTGCTACTGCGGCCCGATTGTCACCGCCCCCCGCCGAACGCGCAGCGCGTGACGACCGGGTGCGAAGCACTCGCTTGCGAATGGAACCTCTGATCCGCCTGTGGTTACGTGGATCGCGTGCTGCAAGCCTGCCTGAACGGCGCTCGTCCGCTCGGAAGCCACCCGGCCCTCCCGGTCTCGTCCGCCCAGCTCGCCGCTGACGCCGCCACCGTCGCGGCGCTGGGCGTCACGTCCCTGCACCTGCACCCGCGCGACCTGGTCGGGCTGGAGGTCCTGGCGGGGCCGGAGGTGGCGACGACGGTCGCGGTCGTGCGGGCCGCCGTGCCCGGTGTCGAGATCGGCGTGACGACGGGCGGGTGGATCCAGCCGGATCCGGTTCGGCGGGCCGAGCTGGTGGCCGGGTGGGCGGGGTTGGCGGCGGGGCGGCCGGACGTGGCTTCGGTGAACGTGCACGAGGACGGCTGGCTGGAGGTGTGCGCGGCGCTGCACCGGGCCGGGGTCGGGATCGAGCTGGGGGTGTTCCACGTCGAGGCCGCGCGGGCGCTGGCCGCCACCGGGCCCCCGCCGGGGACCAGGCGCATCCTGGCCGAGGTCCAGCCCGGAACCGACCCGATCCCGTCGGCGGAGGCCCTGCTGAGGG
>DATMCA010001593.1:0-2353 GCA_035559015.1 Umezawaea sp.
ACCACCCCTGGTCCGGGTCCCGCACCACGAGCCGGTGGTCGAGTGCGTCCTCCGGCTCGCCCCGCTCCGCGAGCAGGGCGCCGATCCGGTCCAGGTCACGCGGTTCCGCCGGGCGCAGGTGCATTCACAGGATTGTGGCGAACGGGCGGGCGCGCGGGCGAGCGATTTCGAGGTGTTCACCCGGTGAACTGGCGGGTGAACGGTGGTCGACGCCCTCCGGCGCCAGGCACCACGACCGGCGGCCTGCCGCGGTGGCCGACCCCGCCGACCAGGTCCGCGATGACGACCGCGACTCGGTCGGGCCACGCCTCGCCGGCTGTCCTCGCCGAGCAGGTCCGCGAGGACAACCGCGACCCAGTCGAGTGCCGCTCGGTCGGCCGTCCTCGCCGGGCGGTCCGCGTCGACAACCGCGCCCCCCCGTCGAGCCACGCCTCACCGACGGGCGCGAGGACCTAACCCCCTGCGCCCGCGCGACGGCGGCCCTCCCGTCAGGCGTGCTCGTCGGACGTGGTCCACTCGGCCAGGTGGGCGCTGACCTCGTCGGCTTCGGGGACACCGAGTTCCTGGTAGATGGCGAGGCTCAGTTCCCAGTGCAGCCGGGCGGCCTGTGGGTCGGTCGCCGCGACCGCGTGACCGAGCCCCACGTGCGCCCGTGCCTGTTGGTGGCGGTCGTCGGTGTCCAGGGCGTTCGCCAGCGCGCGCCGGTGGTCCGCCTCGGACGGCATGCCCGCCGCGCGGTGCGCCTCGCCGAAGTCGTTGAGCACGGTCGTCTCCTCGGCGCGGTCACCGCTCTCGCGGGTGATCGTCAACGCCATCCGCAGGTGCTCCAACGCCTCGGCGTGCCGTCCGGCCTCGCTGAGCACCTGGCCGATGTTCGCCAGCACGTGCCCCTCCCGCTGGCGGTCGGCCAGTTCCCGCATCAGCGCGAGGGCTTCGTGCTGGCACCGCAGCGCCTCGTCGTGCTCCCGCCTGCGCTGGTGGACGATCCCGAGGTGGATGAGCGTCTCACCCTCGCTCCACCGGTCCCCGAACTCCCGCATGATCACCAACGCGTCCAGGCAGTGCCGCAGCGCCTCGTCGTACCGCCCGACCCGCTCGCACACCAGCCCCAGGTTGCTCAACGTGGTGCCCTCGCCGCGCCGGTCGCCGATCTCCCGGCACAGGTCGAGGTCCCGCAGGTGGTAGTCGATCGCCTCGGCGTACCGGCCCATCCGGTCGTGGATGAGCCCGAGGTTGCCCAGCACGGCGGCCTCACCCTTGCGCTCCCCGAGCGCCTGGTACAGCGCCAGCGAGTCCTGGTACAGGCCCAACGCCTCGGCGTACCTCCTCGCCTGCCAGTGCGCCGTGCCCAGGCCCTTCAACACCTCGGCCTCCGCGAACCGGTCCTCCGCCGCCCGCGCGGCCCGCAGCGCCACCTGGTGCGTCACGACCCAGTCGTCCGCGTGCCCGCGGATGAAGTAGAAGCGCCACAACGCCTGCGTGAACCTCCAGGGGTGCTCCTGCGACCCGTGCAGCACCACCGCCACCAGGTTCGCGTGCTCACCGTCCAACCACGCCAACGCCTCCCCGCCGTCACCGATCTCCGGCACGTCGACGGGAGGGTGGTCGATCGGCACCCGGCGCGAAGCGGGACCGAGGTGGTCACCGGCGACGGTCGCGGTGTGCAGGTAGTAGTCGAACAACCGGGCGACCGCTTCCTCCCGCGTCCCTTCGGACTCGACCTGCCGCACCACGGCCACCGCGTGCTCGCGCAACAGGTCGTGGAACTGGTACCGGTCGGGTGTCGGCTGCTCCAGCAGGTGCACGTCGACCAGTTCCTCCAGCAGCCGATCGGCCTCGCCGACCCCGATCCCCGCCAACGCGGCCGCCGCGAACGCGTCGAAGTCCGCCCCCGGCACCAACCCGAGCAACCGGAACAACCGCCCCTGCTCGGCGGTCAGGGTGTCGTGCGACAGGGAGAAGGCCGCGGCGACACTGCGGTCGCCCGCCGATAACTCCGACAACCCCTGCCGCAACCGCTGGGCCAGGTGCCCCACCGTCCACTTGGGACGGCTGCGCAACCGGGCCGCCGCGATCCGCAGGGCGAGGGGGAGGTGACCGCACAGCTCCACCACCTCGTCGACCACCTCGGGCTCCCGCAACGGCCGCTCGTCACCCACGACCCTCGTGAACAACGCGACCGCGTCCCGGTGCGGCATCAGGTCCAGCGACAACACCCGAGCGGCTTCCAGGTCGAGCATCCGCCGCCGACTCGTGATCAACGTCAACGCCCGCGAAGTCCCCGGCAGCAACGGCCGCACCTGCGCCGAATCGGCCGCGTTGTCCAACACCACCAACGCCCGCCGCGTGGCCA
>DATMCA010001594.1:0-8545 GCA_035559015.1 Umezawaea sp.
CTACCCGACCGCACCCACACATAGGTATCAAGAGCCAGGTAAATGGAGTCCGACACCGCTGTGAACGTCCTGGTCTTGGAGGCCTCCCACTGCGGGAACTTCCGGAACAGGTCCTCGGCGAACAGCTCGGCGTTCTCGGTGGCCTGGAACAGGCCGATCACCAGCACGTCGACCTTCGCCGAGGCCATCGCCTCCGCGTTGATCTCGGCGAGTTCGGCGGTGGTCCTGCCCGCGAACGGGTTGGTGCCGCCGGCCCTGGCGATGATGTCGTCGTAGATGCCACCGCCGAAGACCGCGGGCAGGCCGTTGTTGTTCATCACGGCCATGCCGGGGTAGGCGACGAGCACGCTCTTGGCCGGCTTGCCCGAAACGCGCCGCTCGATCTCGGCGAGTTGGCTTCGGGTCTGGTTGACCTGGTCCACGGCGCGCTGCTGCACGTCGAAGATCCGGCCGAGTTGGATCAGCAGTTCGGTCGACGACTCGACGGACTGGGCCTGGTATCGAGCCTCGTCCTCCGGGCGCGGCTCGGGTTCACCGAAGGCGCAGTTGGCCGGTGTCACGAAGCTGTTGATCCCCGCCGCCGTCAGCTGGTCCCTGCTGATCGATCCGATCTTCTCGTCGAACCCGCCGGCCCAGGTCGAGATCACCAGGTCCGGCTTGAGCGCGAGCACCTGTTCCTTGGGCACCTCGTAGTTCTGGTTCAGGGTCAGTCCCGCGGTGGGCACCGCGGCGACCTCGGCGACCATCGAGGGTTCGTCGGACACGCCGTAGGACTGGCTGTTGGCCACGATCCGATCGGCGATCCCCAGCGTGACGAAGCTCTCGACCTCCGCCACCGAGGTCCCGTTGAGCAGGAGGACCCGGCTGGGAGCCTTGTCGAACGTGATCTGACGGCCGCAGTTGTCGATCGTCAACGGGTAGTCGGTCTGCGCGGCGGTGACCGGCGGTGGCGCACCGGTCCGGGTGATCGGTGCCGCGGCGGTGTTCCCCGTGCCGCAGGACGAAGTCAGCACGAGCACCGATGTGGCGAACGCGGCCAGGGTGACGACACGGGCACGGCGGCGACTTCGCGCCGGAGTTGAGGTGATGAGCACGACCAGGTAGTCGGTCCGACGAGCCGGAAAGTTCCCGTCCCTCAACCGGTTTCGAAAGATATTCCACAGTGGACAGTCATGCGGACATCTCCCTCATCACCCGCTGGAGGACTTCAGCCGGCGCGGAATCCGGGGATCCCGCGTCGTAGGGCGGCTCCGGCGCGTACTCGATGACGAGTTGAACGGTCTGGGCCACGTCGTCGCCCGCGATCAGGCCCGCGAGGGTCAGAGCCATGTCGATGCCCGCCGAAACGCCCGCCGCGGTCGCGTAGTGGCCGTCGATGACGACCCGCTCCTTCGACGGTGTCACGCCGAACCGGGTGAGCTGTTCGAGCCCGCCCCAGTGGGTCGTCGCCCGGCGGCCTTCGAGGAGTCCGGCGGCGGCCAGGATCAGGGACCCCGTGCAGGCGGAAGCCGTCCAGGTGGAGGTCCGGTCGACTCTGCGCAACCATTCGTGCAGGCTCCCGTCGGACATCTGCCCGAGCTGACCGGGGCCTCCCCCGATGAGCACCACGTCCGGGTTCGGCACGTCGGCGAAGCCCGCGACGGCCTTGAGCGACAGGCTCCCCAGGTCGTTGAGGACGAGGCCGGGGTGTTCCGCGACGAAGACGACCTCGGTGTCCGGAAGACGCCCCAGGACCTCGTAGGGTCCGACGACGTCCAACGAGGTGAATCCGGGGTAGAGCACGATCGCGACCTGCATGTGGGAAGCCCTCTGGTTGCGTCGGTGGTCCTTCGGATGACGTCGTTCGACTGGTCGACGGCGGCACCCGAGGTCACGGGAGTCGGTCCCGCCGCCGTCGATGGTGGCAGCGGGCGAGCACGACGACAACGTCGTACACCCCACCAATTCGGCCATGGCCGCTCACGACGCGGACGAAGGGGCTCGACGACCGGAATGGCCGCCGAGCCCTCTCGTCCGCCGTGTCAGGGGCGACGGTCAGAAGCCCCCACCGTCGCCGCCACCGGGGCCACCGCCCATGCCACCGGAACCCATGCCCGTGCCGCCCATGCCACCGGAGGAACTGCCCCCATCGCCACCGCCGTCACCGCCGCCCCCATCGCCACCGCCGCCTGAGGAGTCGCCTCCCGAACCACCGGAATCGCCTCCCGTACCGCCTGAGGAGTCACCCCCCATGCCGCTGGAATCGCCGCCGAGGCCACCGGAGTCGCCGCCCACTCCGGAGTCGCTGGTACCGCTGCCACCATCGGAAGTGCCGACCCCGCCGGGACTGTCACCACCGCCGAAGTCACCGGTGGCGCCGCCGCCACCGAAGTCACCGCCACCGCCGCTGAAGCCGCTGTCGGTTCCACTGTCGGAGGTACCGCCGCCATAACCACCGGACGTGTCACTGGTTTCGCCCGCGCCACCGTCGGAATAGCCGCTGTCCGAGCCCCCGGCGTCGGAGTAGCCGGTATCGGTCGCCTCACCGAGGGTGTCGCTGTCGGTCCCGCCGCCAAGGGTATCGGTGTCGGAATACCCCGCGATGGTGTCGCTCGCCGGGTCCGTGGTGCCGCTGATCGCCGCGTCCGGCACGGAGTCGGTCGGGCCGTCGTAACCGGGGTCGTCCTGCGCCTGACTCCTGGGACTGTTCATCTGGGACTCGCCCGGCGCAGCAGCGGGCGAATCAGTCGGGCCGTCATAACCAGGGTCGTCCTGCGCCTGGCTCCTCGGGCTGTCCATCTGAGCCTCACCCGGCGCATCAGCCGGTGCATCGGCCGGCGAGTCAGTCGGCGAGTCAGTCGGACCGTCGTAGTTGGGGTCGTCCTGCGCCTGACTCCTCGGACTGGCCATCTGGGACTCGGCGGGCGGGTCCGTCGGACCGTCGTAGTCGGGATCGTCCTGCGCCATGCTGCGAGGGCTGGCCATCTGCTCGGGGCCGAAGGGGTTCAGGGCGTCCATCGCCTTCTGCACCGACTGCTGGAGCTTGTCCGGGTCGACCGTGACGTCGAAGCCGCCCGCGACGCCGAACAGCGGGGAAACCCCCGCGGTGACGCCGACCCGGTACTTGCCGTCCTCCTGCTTGCCGAACCTGACGCCGTAGTCGTAGCCCGGGCCGGCGAAAGCCGTGCCCGTGAAGTCCAGGCTCAGTCCCGGGACGCCGATCTTCGCCTCGGCCTTGGCCTTCGCGCCGAGGGAGGCGTGCGAGCCGATGTTGAGGCCGTCGGGCGAGACCTTGGCCGTCGCGTCGAAATCGGCGCCAACACCCAACTCCGCCTTGCGGCTCCCCTCGAGGAGACCGTAGTTGCCCGAGTCCTGCACGGACGCGGTGCCGCCGATCTTCCCGTTCACGTTGAGGCCGAAGTCGTTGATCCCGTTGAGCTTGCCGCCCGCCCCGACCTCGGCACCGAGGGAACCCTTCCCCTCGTAGCCCGTCTCGCCGTTCTCGGACTTCGCCGTTATCCCCACGGTGCCCTCGCCGAGGACGCCTTTTCCGCTGATCTTCCCGTTCATCCCCTCGTGGCTGACGTCCCCGGTGATGGTTCCTTCAAGTCCCAGCGCCTGGCCCTCGGCCTTTCCGGTGACCGTGACGCCGTCCCTCTCGGCGTTGCGCGATACCTCGCCGGGGCCTACCAGCGCGCCCTTGGCGCTCACGCTGAAATCCGGCTGCGACTCGACGTTCACCCCGACGCCGGGCTTCGCCGGAGCTGCCTTCGGACTGCCGGCGGCGGCCAACGTGCTCATGTCGGCCTGGGCCGAGAGCGTCGTGGTCTCGCCGGCCACGGTGACGGTCCGCGCGGGCGCCTGGTCGCCGACGGCCGCCATCGGGGCGGCGTCGACCGGACCGTAGGCCTCGGTGTTGTTCGCGTCAGCCGGGGTGGTCGTCCCCGCGGCGAAGTCCGCCAGTGCGGTCGGCGTGACCCGAACGGTGTGGCCCTCCGCGTCGACCGGGTGGGCACCGTAGGCGTCCCGCGCGGCCAGCTCGGTGGCGTTGTACTCCGCGGCGGTCTGGTTGAACCGGGCGATCGCGGCGTCCTGCCCGGACACCGTCGTCGCACTGTGGATGGCGTCGATGTCCTCGCCGAACCGAGCGCGGAAGCCGGCCTGGTCACCCAGGAAAGACTCGCTCATCTGCCTGTCGACCGCTGCCTTGTCCGACACCACGCGCACGACCGCCGGCACCGCCGCGACCCGAAGTGCCCGCGTCGGGTACATGCTGACGTAGCCCGCGGGCATGGCCTTGTCGACCACGTCCTCCGCCGCGGCCCTCTCCGCCTGCGACCACGTGGAAGTGGCGTCCCCGCCGGGCACGGGCGGCGCCGCGGCGGGTTCGAGCGCCAGGGCCGTGGACTCCACGGGAACGGTCTGCTCACGTCCGGGAGGTCGACTCCCGACCACCACCGGGTGCTTCTCGTCGTCCGGTTGCGCGGGCGGGCGGTCGTGCGGCCCGATCAGGCTCACGCCCGGCACCAGGCCGTCCACCACCTGGACGACCGGGTGGAGCACGCCCGGCAGGTAGTCGGCGTCGTCCGACCTCTTCGGCCGTGAGCCCTGGGACGATGCCCACCGGTCGTTCCCGGTGTCGTGGTCGGGGCGGACGACGTCGGTCGAGCGGCTGGGGTCGTCGGGTGCCCGGTCCTGGGAGTCGGCGACCGCGTCGCCGTCGCGGTCGGACACGCCGTAGCGGACGTAGATGTTCTCCGAGGTGGTGACCTGCCCGTCGCCGCGCTTGGGCGGGGGGATCCGGAGCACCTTCGCGATGCTGTCGGCGATCGGACCGGCGATGAGCGACGCGCCCTTGCCGTTGGGCAGGAACGGCTCCTGCCGCGCCTGCTGGTCGCCCTCCTCGGTGAACACCGAGTCGGAGGTGTAGATCTCGTGTCCCGCGATCGCTTCGGCGAGGTCGGCGAGGGAGCCGCACGCGCAGATCCGCACGGCCCGGTCGATCGCCTTGTTCAGGTCGTAGCCGAACTTCCGCACGGTGGTCAGCTCGTCCTCGCCGACCAGGCTCGTGGCGTGCGGGTTCTGCGGGTCCGCGGCCAGGGGGTAGGTGGTGACCACGATCTCGGCGTGCGGTGCGCGGGCGGCGACCCCGGCCAGCACCTGGAGCATCCGCGCGACCAGCGTGGGTGCCTGGCCGGGTGGCGACGACTTGGCCTGCTCGACGTACTCCTCGTCCGACGCGGTCCAGTCCAGCAGCGGGCCGAGTGCCCTGATCTCCTTGTCCAGGGCCGTGTTCGGCCCGCCGGTGGTGCGCTTCGCGGTGGCGAGCACGTCGGCCAGGCCGACGTCGTCACCGCCGAAGCCCACGATGACCACCTGGGAGTCCGGGCGGACCTGGTCGCGCTGCGGTGCGTTGACGACGCTGTTGTCCTGCCCCGTCTGGGCGAAGAAGAAGTCCGCGGTCCGCGCGCCGGAGGCCGCGACGAGGTTCGCGTCGACCCGAAGCCGCGCGTTGTCGCTCCGCACGCGGGCCAGGGCCTGCAAGGCCGGTGCGGTCGCGGATCGGTGTCTCGGGTCGGCGGGGTCGAGGTAGGTGTCCCGGAGACCGTCCCCCGCCATGTACGAGTCGCCGACGACGTCCACGGTCACGGACCGCTCGTCGGTCGGCTGGGCGTTCGCGGACGCGGGCATCACACCGAGCCCGGCACCGATGAAGACGGCGCCGGTGGTGGCGACCGACAGCAGTCGCGGCAGTCGCGTGCACGGGACGGGACCGCGCGCCTTGCGCGCAGGGGTGAACATCGCTATTCCTCCTGTGGCCGGGTGTGTGCCAGGCTCGTTCTCGATCAAGACCGCCCGGCTCGTCGGGCGGCCGCGGGGAGCGTCGGTCTCGCATCGATCTTGGCGCGGCCCGTTCGAGACGGTCCATGCCGCACGTGTGCGGCATGGACCCGTGCGGGGTTCGGTGCCAGGCTGGGGGTCGGGTGCACACTCAGAACGGAAAGGCCGAGGTAGCGGCTGTGATGGGGCTGCATCGCCAGGTGCGCGGGATCGTGGCGGCATCGGTGGTGTTCTTCCGGTTGGCCACGCTGGGCATGGTCGCCCTGAGCGTCGTCGGCGGTGTGCAGATCAACGCCTACACACGGGTTCCGCTCGCGGTGGCCGTGTACGCGGCGCTGGCCGGGTGGAGCGCGGTGCTGATCACGCTGGTGCTGAAGCGCGACGCGCTACCCGGCTGGGTGCCGGCGGTCGACGTCGCGGTCACCGCCACCGGCATGGTCCTGCTGCCGCTGGCGGTGTCCAACGAGCTGTTCGACACGCTGGCCAACCCATACCTGGAGCCGGTCTCGGTCAGCGTCGCGGTGGCTCTCGCGCTGATCAGCGGTTCCCCTCGGGCGACGGCGGCCGGGTGCGCGGTGCTCGCCGCCGCGAGCGTGGCCGGACAGGTGCCGATGGTGGAGCGGAGTGCCGACATCGCCTCCCAGGTCAACACGATCGGCTGGCAGGTCGGCGCCGCCGTCTGCTGCCTGGTGTTCATCCGGCGGTTGCGGCGGGTGGTCCAGCACCTGGACGTCGCGACCCAGCAGGTGATCACCGCGCGGGAGCGGCTCGCCGCCCAACGCGCGCACACCGAGGAGCGCACGCGGCACTTCCGCGAGCAGATCCGCCGCTACCGCGCCCTGCACGACGGTCCGCTGCGGATCCTGACCGCGATCGCGGGCCCTGGCCCCGCTGCCCACCCGGACCCCGTGGTGCGCAGGCAGTGCGCGGTCAACGTCGACGTCCTGCGCGGCGCCGCCCCGGACGACCCCGCGGGCAACCTCACCGACCTGTCCCTGGCCCTGCTGGAGGCGGGCGGTGCCAGCGCCGCCCTGGGACTGCGCGTGGAGTACCACTTCGCCAACCTGCCCGACTCGCTGCCCAACGACGTCGTCGACGCGCTGTGCCGAGCAGGCGCGGAGGCGCTCAGCAACGTCGCCGCGCACGCGGGAACCACCCGTGCCCACCTCACCGCCATGGCCCACGGGGACGCGGTGACCGTGGCGGTCGTCGACCAGGGTGGGGGGTTCGACCCGGACGCCACCGAACTGGGCTACGGCATCCGGCACTCGATCGTGGAGCGCATGGTGGAGGTCGGCGGAAGCGCCACAGTGGACAGCCATGTCGGCGAGGGCACCCGCATCGACCTGCGGTGGCCTGCATGAGCGCAGCGTGCCCGCGCCACGTGGCGGGCGAGGAGCCCGCGTGATCCGCATCGCCGTCGTCGACAACGACAAGCTCGTCCCCGCCGGGCTGCGTGCGCTGCTCGCCGACACCGCCGACATCACCTTCACCCACACCGCGACCACCGTCGCCGACTACCTCGCCGCACGGGGCACCGACGCCGTCGACGTCGTCCTGCTGGACCTGCGGTTGGAGGACGGCACCGACCCCGCCGCCAACGTCGCCGCCCTGCACGCCACCGGCACCTCCGTCCTGGTGATCTCCGTGCACGGCGACCGCCGCCACGTCCGCGCCACCATCCGCGCCGGCGCGTCCGGCTACCTCATCAAGAACGACGACGCCGACAAGCTCGCCGACTCCATCCGCACCGTCCACTCGGGACAGCTGGCGCTGACCACCGAGCTCATGACCCTCATCAACGACGACCCACCCGAGCTGTCCCCGCAGGAACTCCACGTCCTGTACCTCTACGGCACCGGCAGCACCCTCGCCGCCACCGCCCGCCGCCTCGACATCGCCATCCCCACCGTCCGCTCCTACCTCGACCGCATCCGCGCCAAGTGGGCCGCGACCGACGATCCCGTGGACGACGTCCGCAGCCTCATCCACGAGTACCCCCACCCCGGCAACCCGCTCACGTGACGGGCCGGAGGTGCCGGCACCGGTTCAGCGCGGGTTCAGCGCGGTGCGCGATCTTCCCGTCGACTCGTGCGACGAAGAGGAGGAAGGACCCATGACGCTGTACCGAAGGAGATGGCTCGCCGGAGCGGGTGCGCTCAGCGCGGCAGCCGCGCTGGTCGTGGCAGGTGTGGCGATCGCGCAGCAGCCGACCGGGGCGGGCACGAACGTCTCGACGTGCAACAACCCGGTGCTGAACAAGACGCTCGCCGAGTGGGGCTCGCTGCGCGGGGCGAGCGCGGTCCGCGAGGCCGTCGCCGACCACCGGTCGGCGAGGTTCGCCTACGCGCAGAGGAACAACCCCGTGCCGAACCCGTCGTTCTACCTGCCGCAGCAGCACGTCGTGAGCGGTGAGGTGTGGACCTTCGCCTACGACGTCGCGGCCGAGCAGGGCGGACGTGCCCGCGTCGAGGTCGACTGGTACTCCACGCCCGAGGGCGACAACAGCGGGTACCTCGGCAACGTCCCCGGCGCGTGGGTGTCGTTCGCGGCCGGTGGGTGGACCCGCGTCGCGAGCGACTTCACCGTTCCGCCCGGTGCGGTGCGGGCGAACGTGCTCACCGACCACGAGTACGCCGCCGCCGGTGCGAGCTTCCGGGCGACCGCGTGCGACTACCACGTGGGCCCCACCACGACCACCACCACCACGACGACCACCACGACC
>DATMCA010001595.1:0-5858 GCA_035559015.1 Umezawaea sp.
CGAAGGGGCGGACGGCGCCAGGGTAGGTGTTGCCGCCGTTGGCGGTGCCGATCAAGGGGTCCACGTAGCGGGAGAGGTCCTTGGCGGGTTTGAGGTCCTTGGTGGCGTCTGCCGGTGCGGGTGGCGTGCCCAGGGCCAGGACGGCGGCTAGACCTAGGGTGAGAACGCGCATCGGGGTCCCTTCGTACCGGCTGTGGCCGGGGACGACAGTAGGGGTTGGGTTGATGCGCGGGATAGCGAAGTGAGGTGAACTTCGGGATTTGTCCGGTGGACAGGGTGGGGTGTTGGTGGCTGCTCGTCCCAGCGGTGGGATAGGGCGACTGCGAGTAGCAGCGTGGGTGGCCGATTTGACTTGGGGCCCCTGGATTTTCCCCTTAGTCGGGCCAAAACGGCAGGTGGAAAGCTTGCCGCCCGACTGAGTTTAAGGGGGGCAAATCCCCCAAGTAAAATCGGCCACAGTCTAGGGCCCGGTCTGTCTGCGGGTTCGTGATGGGCCGTTGTTACAAGCGGGTGCTGGGGTGGATTTCTCTGGTTACCCTGGGGACGATTTCTGGTACGTAGACGTCCTGGATGGCGCTCAAGTTGCCGTGGGCTTCCCAGAGTGCTTCTGTTTCCCAGCGTTCTACCAGGGTGAACTTGGTTTCGTCTGCTGTGGAGTGCAGTGCTTCCCAGCTGACGCAGCCTGGTTCTGCCAGGCAGAGCTGGCGCATCTTGGTGAGGGCTGCTGCTACTGCTGGTACTTCTGCCTTGTCGGTGACTGTCAGGGCGACGATTAGGTCGAACATTGTCAGGCCTTCTCTTCCGCTGCTTTTGCCGCCCTGGTTTCGGTTGGTAGCCAGGTGGTGATGGGGGTGAACTCGAAGCCGTTGGCCGCTGCCAGGTCTACGTTGAGGCCGTAGTCGGCTGGGCAGGAGAAGGCTGAGAGGTCTGTTGCGTTGGGGGCGTCCTCTACCTCTTCGATTATGGTCTTGCCGCCGATGATGGGGGCCATCAGTGCTGTCATGTCGTAGACGGTGGCGTAGTCGGGGGAGGCTCCGTTGACCGGTCCGGTGACTGGTGAGTCGCCCAGCCAGGAGAGGAACTTGCCTGCGTCTTGTGCGCTGACGTAGGACGTTTTTCCGGGGTCTTTGAATGACTGCATGGGCTTGCTGTCGCGGATGTGGTTGTAGTGGAAGGTGAAGCGGCCGGTGAACTCGTCCTCGTACGCGAGTACGTGGGAGAGTCTGGCGATGGCCACCTCGAACTCGGCGTTCTGAACCAGGTAGGACTCAGCTTGGCGTTTGCCCTCGCCGTAGTTCGGGTCCAGGTAGTCGTCGTCCAGCCACGGGAGGTCCACGTCGTGGCCGTAGGTGGCCGGGTCCAACTCTGATTCCTTGCAGTAGGTGCTGATCCGCGGTGCCGGTACCTGCCAGCGGAAGGTGTCCTTGTTGTACACCTCCATGCTGGAGGTCATCACGAGCTTCCCGGTGCGGCCGGTGAACGCCTTGACAGCTGCTTTCGCCGTGATCGGCGAGTAGCAGACCTGGTGGTGGACGACGTCGAACTTGTGGCCGTCCACCGCTGCGGTGAGGGCTGCTTCGTCGTTGGCGTCCGCGGTCAGCCTGGTGACGCTGGTGCCGAAGTCGTCCTTCTGGTTGCCCCTGGTGATCAAGGTGACCTGGTGGCCCTTGTCCAGGAGGTCCTGGACGAGGATCTTGCCGAAGAACCTCGTGCCGCCGATCACGGCGATTGACGCCATCGTGTTTCCCTCTCCTGTTTCACGGAAGCGAGGGACGCCTGGGGCGTCCCTCGCTGCTACCGGTGGTGTCGCGGTCTATCTGCTCTAACGCTCGGCCGGCTCGCCGGGGGTTTGCGGGGCCACGCCCGCTGAAACCGGGTCTGCCACGAGGGGCTGGGCGGGTTCCGCTTGTTCCTCGGGGGCTTCCTTGTTGGCGGTGGCGAGGCAGAACAGGGCGCACGCGAGTGCGACGCCGCCCGCGATGTACCAGTTGAGGCCGGGGATCTCGGTCCTCACCGCGAGGTCGAACAGCAGGCCGGCGGTGAGGCTGCCGACCATGTTGCCGGCGCTGCGGAAGAAGTGCATGGCGCCCATGGCCTTGGCCAGCTTCTCCTTGGCCATCTTCTTCGACACCCACAGGTCGAACGAGGGGGTGAAGAGGATGTCGCCGAACACGATGATGACGCACCCGACGGCGACGAACACGGCCGTGCGGCCCGCGCCGAAGAACATGTGCGCCACGAAGACCGCGCCGAAGGCGATGGCCATGACCTGGCCCGGCTTGAAGCGCTTGATCATGAACTTGAACGTGGGGAACTGGAGGGCCAGCAGGGCCACGCCGGTGATCCAGAACGGGACCGAGGGGAACCACTCCGGGACGAACGTGACCATGTGCAGCGGGATGCCGACGAAGAACGTGACGGCCAGGACCCAGAAGACGCTGGACAGCAGGAAGTACTGCGCTCCCCCACCCACGCCGCTCAGGCCCTTGAGGACCGCGGTGCTGAACAGCGGGGTTTCGGCGGCCGGTTTGGCGTCGTCGTCCTTCTTGTCCGCGGGGATCAGCGAGAACGCCGCGAGGCAGTAGATCAGGAACAGGCCGAACACGACGGTGAAGAGGACGCGCAGGTCGACCTTGATGAACACGCCGCCGAGCATCGCGCCGCCGAGCAGGCCGAGCTGGCAGGCCATCTGGAACGAGGAGAACGCCTTGGGGCGGTCCTCCTCGGGGAACTTGCCGATGATGTTCTTCAGGCCGGGGAAGGACATGCCCGAGCCGAAGCCGACGAAGAACGCCAGGAGGCTGAACGCGGCCACGCCGGAGACGAAGCCCATGCCGCCGATCGCGAACGCCTCGACGAGGACGCCCACGACGACGCTGTTGCGGTTGCCGAGCCTGGCGATCAGGCCCTCGTAGAAGAACGTGGAGAGGAGCCTGCCGACGTAGGTCAGGAAGATGACGAACCCCGCCCAGAAGCCGCTGTAGGCGGCTCCGAGCACGGGCACCAGGATGGGGAGGTAGATGTAGTTCCCCACGTGGGCCAACGCGATGCCGGCGTTGATGCCGATCAGCGTTTTCTTGTCGCCGCCTGTCACAGCGATACCTTGCCCTTCGATTCGGATGAGCGGAACTCGCGGATGTCCCGCTCCAGCGCGTCCCGGTCGACGGTGACGCCGTTGATGACGGTCACCTCCGGCAGAGCCGAGAGCGCCGTGTTCTTGCCGGGCTTGAGGAGGTTGAACGTCGCCGCGCCGCCCACCGCGATGGGGTGGCCCTCGCCGGAGCGGCCGGACAGCTGTTCGAAGAACCGCCAGCCGCTGACCGTGGCGACGCGGCGGAGCGCGTCGGCGAGGTCGGGCACGTCCGTGCCGTCGCCGTGCAGGAGGTCCAGTTCGCTCAGCAGGCTGTACCCGTGGAACGCGCCGGTGTTCCCGCAGTCGGTGCCTGCGAGCAGCACACCGCGCTCCAGGGCGGCCAAGGCGTTGGCGCGCATGACGTCCAGCGCGGCCGTCCGGGTGTCCTGGACGCCGAACTCGATGCCGTAGGGCTGTTCCCGCGTGGCGACGAACGCCAGGTTGGCCGGGTCCTGGGTCTCCAGGAAGCCGGGCCTGCTGTACTCGTCGAGGAAGTCCCCGGGGTGCATGATCATCGGCCGCAGGCCCGCCAGCGTGGACACGAAGCGCGCGCCTTCGAGGTGCTGCCAGTCCTCGTCGGAGAGCACGTAGTCCCGCACCGAGTGGGCGAAGAGGCGGAACCCGCAGTCGTACGCCTGGAGCACCTCTTCACGGGTGTTGCAGTCGATGACGGCCGGGATCCCGCGCCTCGCCGTGGCGCGCGCGGCGTCGGCCAGCACCCGCTCGGTCAGCTTGGAGAACCGGATGACCGTGCCCGGCTGCTCGGTGCCGTCGGTGAACATGACCTTGAGGAACGTCGCTCCCCTGGCCTCGTTCGCCGCCAGCACCGGGTCGACGTCGCCCTCGACGCCGAGCATGTAGACCGGCGCCGGGAACTCGACGCCGTGGCCGGTGCGGCCCTCGTCGTCGCGCATCGACGTGGCCGCGTAGCCGCAGTGCGCCAGGCTCGGGTACGGGACGGAACTCTCCTCGCGGCCTTTCTCCCACAGGCTCTTGACGAGCGGGAAGCCGAACATGTCCACGACGTGGGTGACGCCGTGGTACAGGTACCCGAGCGCGAGGATCCGCGGGTCGTCGAGCGAGTCGTCGAAGTTCGCCGGCAGCCCGAGGTGGGCGTGGGCCTCGACGTAGCCGGGCCACAGCTCCAGCGTGTCCGCCGTGCGCTCGCCCGCGACCGGCTCGATCCGGGCGAACTCGCCGTCCTCGACGTGGACGTCGTAGAGGGTGTCGCCGTCCAGCAAGGGGATGGCGACCTGGCGGACGACGGTGGTCCGGTCGATCGTGGCGGTCATCGGGCGACCTCCACGGAGATGTCGAGGTGGATCAGGTCGAGCGCGGCCTCCGCGCGGCCCGCGGCCTCGTCGCGGTCGGCACCGGTGAAGATGAGGTGGCCCAGCCAGTCGAAGTTGCTCGTCGAGAGGCGGGTGATGGGCGCGCCGGGCTTGCGGTAGGCCTGCGCCTCGTGGAAGCCGTCCAGCCCGTCGAGCTTGCTGAAGTCGAGGGCGTTGACCGTGCCCGCGACCGGCGAGCCGAACCAGCGGCCCGTGGCGATGACCTCGCCGGGGAACGGCAGGTTCGGCTTCTCGCCCAACGCCTGGCGGATGACCTCCAGGTACGGGTCGACGCCGTTGCTGGTGATCTTCATCAGCGCGGGCACGATACCGCCGGTGAGCCTGCCGTTGACCTCGCACAGCACGGGGCCGTCCGGGCCGAGGATGTACTCGACGTGCACGAAGCCGAAGTCGATACCCAGCTCGCCGAGCACCACCTTGTTCAGCTCGTACAGCTCGTCGCGCAGCGGGTGGTCGTTGAAGAAGGTGAGGCCCATCTCCAGGAAGTACGGGAAGCCGCTCATCACGCGGTCCGTCACGCCGAGGTTCACGACCTCGCCGCCCTGGAGCACGCAGGCCTCGACGGAGACGATCTCGCCGGGCACGAACTCCTCGATCAGGATGTCCGGGATGCGCACGACGCCGCGGCCGTAGTCCTCGACCTTGGCCAGCGCCTCCAGGTACTCGGCGAGGTCGTCGTCGTTCTTCAGGTGCAGCACGTGCAGGCTGGCGGTGCCGTCGGAGGGCTTGACCACGCAGGGGTAGCCGACCTCGCGGATCGCGGCCTCGACGTCGGCCGGGTCCTTCACGTGGGCGAAGCGCGGCTGCTTGACGGCGGTGCCGTCGAGCACCAGGCGGGTGCGGTGCTTGTGCCGCGCGTTGAGGACGCCCTCGACCGACGCGCCGGGCAGCCCCAACGCCTTCGCGGCGTGGGCGGCGTGCACCGTGTGGTACTCGCTGTAGGTCATCACGCCGTGCACCGGGTTCTCGGCGTGCACGCCGCGGACGATCTCCTCCAGCGCGTCCAGCGAGAACGCGGTGTCGCTCTTGAGGACGTGGCAGCGCTCGTGCGCGAACGCGTCCTTCGCCAGCGGGGAGACGGAGACGTAGAAGTCGGGGTCGGCGGTCACGAGGGTGACCTCGTGACCGAGTTCGAGCGCGTTCGCGATTCCCGCGATCCCGTTGGGATTGCACTCGACCATGAAGACGTGCATGTGAGCTCCTTGACTAGTACTGCGAGTCCTTGGGGTGACGCGGGTCTTTCAAGCGCGGTCCACGGCCGCGAGCACGGCGTTCAGGTCGAGTCCGAGCCGGCCCATCACCTCGTGGTGGTCGCCGCCCTCCGAGGGCCAGCCGTGGCCCGCGTTGACGCCCTGAACGGTGCTGTGCGGTGA
>DATMCA010001596.1:0-20015 GCA_035559015.1 Umezawaea sp.
CGTGCGGGTGCCGGTGCGGGCGTTCCCGGCCGGGCGGTCGGGCCGGACGGTCCAGCGCCTTCCGCATCGTCGCCAGGTCGGGCAGCAACCCCGGCCCGACCAGCGCGCCGTGCTCGGCCTCGAACAGCGCGAGGCCCTCGCACAACCGGTCGGGTACGAACGGGACGTCGGTGACGTGCCGGGTCGGGAAGTACTGGTTCCCCGCCGGGGCGGCGGCCGCGTAGGCGATGAACGCCTCGTACCACTGCGCCAGGTCGCCGAGGACGGGATGGGACAGCTGCCCCCGGCCTTCGGTGGGTGCGGACATCGATCTCCTCCGGTCTGCTGAGCCGTTCGTGGTCGAGCGTCCCCATCCCGTGGTCCCGGGAACCAGAGGTGGCCGTCCCGAATTCCCAGGGGGAACCGGGGCACAACACCATCCGCGGTGAGGGGCCGACAAGGTCAGATGACGCAGAGGGCCCGGACGGCGATGGCCGGACCACCCGCGTCGTGCGGGTGGTCCGGCCATCGTCGGAGCCGTGCCGCCCGGGTCAGTCCGTCAGCGTGGCGAACTCCGCCAGCACCTCCGACGCCGTGACCGCGTCCAGTTCGGCGAAGGTGCGCGAGGCCCCGACCAGGTGGACCTCGCGCAGGACCTGCGGCCCGGCCTCGTGCGGCTCACCGATCACCAGGCCCGGATCCAGGAGCACCTCGATCGCGCCGCCACCGGGCAGCGGTCGGCTGATCTCGTTCTCGATCCCCGCGTCCATCGGCGCGCCGCGCTCCCACTCGCCCTTGGTCAACCTCAGGAGCCTGCCGACCTCGACCTGGACGCCCCTGTACCTGTCCAGCACCCTCGACGACAGCTCGGCCTCGGTGAAGCGGTGCACCGGCCGGCCCAACTGCCGGAAGGGTTGCAGGATCTCGTAGTCGGAGAACACCTCCGACCACGCCGCCACGTCCTCGCCCAGGTGCAGCGGGTGCGCCACCCCGACGACGGCGTCGTCCGGCAGGGTGAAGGTGTCGTCGCGCACGTCCGCGAACGTGCCGTCCTCCGCCACCCGGAACGACTGCCCGGCCTCGGTCACCCACACCAGCCGCCGGACCAGGTGCCGCAGCAGCGGGTGCGCGACCAGCAGCGTCCGGAACCCGGCGGCGGGCCACCGGCGTCGCAGCACCATCGACCGCTCCAGCCTGACGATCTGGTCGCCGGCGATGGTCCGCACGTCCTTCTTCAACTGCCCGAACCGCTTGTGCTCCGCGGGCGCCACCTCGCCGTCATCCTTCGCGCCCGGCTTCGGCAAGTCCTTGAGCCGCTTGCCCGACTCGTCCAGCACGAACGGCTTGAGCTGCTCGTCGAACCCGATCGTGAACCGCCGCGACCCGTAGTCGACCGTCATCCTCGACGCGTCGTCCAGGCCGAAGTCGGGCACCAGCCGGTCGCTCAACTCGTCGGCGGTCAGCCCCATCGCGGCGGCGACCTCCTCGATCTTCTCCTGCGCCCGGTACTTGATCCCCTGGAACTTCACCCGCTGCGCGATGCTGTTCAACACCCCCAACGCCGTGTCGGTGCCGATCACGGCCAGCACGTCCAGCCCGACCACCGCCCGCGCGTGCTGCGCCTCACCCGGCCACGCGCGGATGAACGGCTCCAACGCGCGCGCCGTCCCGTCGTCGCCCAGCAGGCCGAGCGCCGGCAGCACCCACCCCTCCTTCGCCGGCATCCCGTTCGTCCGCCACAGCTCGAACAGCTCCCACGCGAACGCCGCCAGCGACGTCCCGTCGCACGCCTCGCGCACCGCCCCCAAGCCGGCGTGCTCGGCCTCCGGGGTGCTCAGCGCCAGCAGCACGAGCAGGTTGTCGACGGCCTCGGCGGGCAGGGCCTGCCTCGTTCCGCGCAGCAGGACCGGCGGCAGCACGACCGGGACCAGCCAGTCGCCGAACTTCGGGGCCACCACCGGCGGCACGTTCGCGAGCACGGCTTCGACGGCCTTCTCCGCCTCGGGCCCGTACTCGCGCGCCGCGACCACGGCCTGGTCCGGGATGACCCGCAGCGCCGCCTCCGCGGCCTGGCGCGCCGCACCCGGCTTGCCCACCGCGTCGGGCACCAGGAACCGGGCGGCGTGCTCGGCGTGCCGCCGCAGCCACGCCGGGGCGAACTCCTGGGCCGTCTTGAGCTTCACCAACCACTTCGCGACCAGCCGGGCCGTCTTCAGCGACACCAACGGCGCCACCAGCTCGCCCTTGTCCTCCCGCGACAGCGCCGCGATGGCCAGCACTGTCGGGATGGCGTCGACGCCGAAGCGGGCCAGCAGCGGCTTGCCGTGGTGCGCGCCGAGGGAGAAGGTACTGACGTCCCACTTGGACACCAGCGGGCGGAGCACCTCCACCGGACCGTGCACGAACAGGTTGACCTGCCGAACGCTGTACAGCCCGCCCGCCAGGTACTCCTCCAGGGTAGGAGCCCAGTCGACGGTGTCGTAGAAGCTGTTGCCCTCCCCCGCGTACCGGTCCTGCTCACCGGGTTCCCATGCCACCGCCTGGTGGTCCACCGCCTTGAGCCCCTTGACCACCAACGGTTCCACGGGCACGGCTTCCGCCACCCACGGCGGATCCACGAGCACCGCGGGCAGCGCGTCGGCGGGCGCCACGTCGTGGACCACCACGGCTTCGACGACCGCTCGCACGGCCTCGGGGAGGTCGACCTGGTCGACCAGTTCGGGATGGCTCTTGAGGTGGCGTGCCAGCAGCGGCACGACCTTGGGGTCCTCGGCGGCGGCGAACCGCTCCAGCGCCACGACGGGGTGCTTGCGGGCCAGGTCGAGCACGGTCGGCAGCACCCGCTTGACCTTCAGGCGGGTCAGCAGCGCGTCGAACGCCGCGGCCGTCGGGAACGCGGCCACCGTCTCCAGCACCAGGTCCCGGATCTGGCCGTCCAACTCCGGACTCGGGTCGAGCAGCACCGCGAGAGCGGGCACGACGTCGGGGCCCACGCCGTCGACCACGGTGAACATCCCCTCCCTGTTCCTCAGGTACCGCCCCACCGCGAGGACGGTCAGGCTCCGGTCCACCTGGGCGACCGTGCCGGCCGCGTACGCCAGCGACATGTGCGCCAGCCCGCGCAGGTAGCCGGCGAGGTTCACCCGGTCGACCTCCTCGAACGCCTCGTCGACCCAGTCCGGTCGGGACGGGAAGAGGTACGAGGCGGCCAGCATCGACCGCAGGTCGGTGCGAAGCGCTCCCACGGCCTCCAAGGCGGCGGCGTGCTCCTCGTCGGACGCCTCCGCCAGCAACGCCCGCAACCGCCGAGCGGTCCCCACGCCGACGTGGTGGTTCAACGGCACCCGCCGCAGGTGGAGCGCAGTGTTGCCGTAGCCGTTCCGGTA
This sequence comes from Umezawaea sp., assembly GCA_035559015.1. Classification (GTDB taxonomy): domain Bacteria; phylum Actinomycetota; class Actinomycetes; order Mycobacteriales; family Pseudonocardiaceae; genus Umezawaea. The sequence goes on from DATMCA010001596.1 coordinate 3,366, forward strand.
CAGCTCGACGCAGCGCATCTCGACGACGGCACAGGCGGCGAACGCCCACCCGTGCTCCGCCACCAGCGCGTCGGCCACCGCCGCCTTGAAGTCCAGGAGCACGGCCACCACCGCGGCGCCCAACGGCGTCGCCTCGCCCGCCAGGTGCGCACGAGCCGCGACGACCAGTTCCTGATCGCTCATCGGCTCGTCGAGCACCTCCTCCACGAACGACTTCCCGGCCAGCGCGGCCCGCACCTCCTCCACCGCACCGGCCTCCACCACGGCGCCGCTCCGCACCTCGCCGCCGCGCCGCACGTGAACGTGCGGCCACCACTCGGCGGGAAGGCTGAACGCAGACCTGCTCACATCGCCCCTTTTCCTCGTCGGTGAACCAGTTGTCCGAAGACCACCGCGCCGAGGGCGGATGAAAGTCCACTTAGGACGAACACCTCCGCGCACCCGCACGGCCTGGTCGGTGCCGCAGACCTTATTGCGACGGTCCGACAGTTCCGCCCCGCAGACCAATCGATGCACAGGTTCACGCTGGTGGTCCGTCGAGGAGGGGCGACAACCTGCCTGTCGCGGGCAACCCCGGTCGTAGCGACGAGGACGGCCGGTTCACGAGCGTGGAGTGGGACCTCGGCGGTCAGGTGGTCCGCAGGCTGGACGTGCGGGCCACGGAGACCGTGGTCGACTCCGGCACGCTCACCGCGGGCACCTACCGGACCGCCGACAAGGGGTACGCGTTGGGCGTCTGGGACGGCGGCATCCTCGTGAAGACTCTCGTCGACAGCCCGGACGGCACCTTCGGCAGGCCCGTGATCACCGACGACGGCGTCATCGCCGTGCACGACGACTCCGCCGGGACCATCACTACGTTCACCCGCACCTGGTCTTGACCGCGCCGGGCGGCCGGGTCACCCCGGCCGCCCGTCCCGTCACCACCCCAGAGCCGTCACGGCGGTCAGTGCCGCTCGCACCCGCACGTACCGAGCGGTCGCCGGCCACAGGCGGACCGTGGCAGTCTCGGTGAGGGTGCCGGACGCCACCGGACTCCCCCACGACGTGCCGTCGGCGCTCAGGTGGACCTCGTACGGGCCGGCCTGGCGTGGTTGGCAGGTCAGCGCCGTGACCGTCCGGGTGGCGCCCAGGTCCACCCGCACCTCACCGGCGGACACCTGCGAGGTCCCCGCCAGGACCCCGGACCCCATCACCGGGTCCGACGTGCTCTCCGAGCCGGTTTCCGAGTGTCCCGCGAAACGCCGCACGAACCCGTCGGGCCCGGACGCCGTCAGGTCGTACCAGCCCGCCGTCCGCCCGACGGAGAACCAGTCCTCGACCTTGGCGCCGGGTGCGACGGTGTAGGTCCACGGGCCGCCCGCGCGGTTGCCCACCCGCACGGTCAGCGTGCACGCGGCGCCGCCGGTGTTGGTCATCGCCAGCCACACCAGGCCGTCGGCGGGCGCGTGGCGCACCGTCACCTCGGGGTTGGGGCCACCCGAGGTGGCGGTGATCCTGTTGCCCGCGAAGCGGCGGAGGAAACCGTTGGGGCCCACGGCGGTCAGGTCGTAGGCGCCGGTCGGCGAGCCGGCCTGCCAGTAGTCGGTCAACGTGCGGCCGGCGCCGACGGTGTAGCGCCAGGGGCCGTCGGTGCGGAAGGCGTTGGCGTAGACGTAGAAGTGCGCGCCCGCCGGTCCGGACGAGGCGAAGTCGATCCAGAACTTCTCAGCCGTCACGCGGCCCGAGGCGGACAGCGCGTAGGGCAGCGACCGGGCCGTCCGGACGCCGGGTTCCTGCACGGGCATGACCTGGGTACCGGGCGGCGTGGGTGAGGTGGGACGTGAGCCGGAGGTGGGCACCGGCGCGGGCAGCGGCGGGTAGCCGCCGGTCGCGGACAGGTCGAGCGCGGACGTGAGGTCACCGCACACCGCGCGCCGCCACGGGGAGATGTTCGGTTCGGCGACACCGGTCCAGCGCTCCAGCAGCCGCAGCACGGAGGTGTGGTCGAACACCTCCGAGCACACCTTGCCGCCGCGGCTCCACGGCGACACGACCAGCAGCGGCACGCGCTGGCCGAGCCCGATGGGCCACCCGTCGTAGATCTCGTCCGCCACCGCGGCGGTCGACAGGCCCTGCGACGGGGACACCGGCGGCGCGGGCTGCGGGACGTGGTCGAAGAAGCCGTCGTTCTCGTCGTAGTTGAGCAGGAACACGGTCTTCTGCCACACCGCCGGGTTGGACGCGATCGCGTCGAGCACCTGCTTCACCAGTTCGGCCCCGGTGTTGGGCCCCCACTCGGGGTGCTCGCTCTGCGATTCCGGGGCCACGACCCACGACACGGCGGGCAGCCGCCCGGCGGCGACGTCCGCGCGGAACACCGGCGCCAACTGCCCCGTGCGCTGCCGCGCCAGGCCCCGGTCGTACAGCGACCGGTCGGCCGCCGACAGCGCCGCCACGCCCTTGTCCAGCTGCGCCAGCAGTACCTCGCGCCGCGCGGCGGACGCCGAGGCCACGTCGTAGTAGAAGTACTCCAGCTTCGCGTAGGGCTTGCCCGCCGAGTCCTTGGTGGCGGCCAGCGCCTTGCGGCCGACGGCGAGGAACGTGGCGAAGTAGTCAAGGGAGTTGTCGCCGTAGTTGTCCCACTCCTGGTAGACCCGCCAGCTCCGACCGGCCTGCTGGAGCCGCTCGGCGTAGCTGGTCCACGTGTAGCCGGTGTGGCCGGGGTTCTGCCAGCTGTCGTTGCCGATGGCGCGCTTGGTGGTGCCCGGCTCGTAGCCGATGGTCCCGGAGAACAGGTAGAAGCGGTTGGGGTTGGTCGGGCCCGCCTCGGAGCAGTGGTAGGCGTCGCAGATCGTGAACGCGTCGGCCAGCGCGTGGTAGAACGGCAGGCCCGCGCGGTCCAGGTGGGTCATGGTGCGCACGCCCTTCTGCGCGACCCACTGGTCGTGGCGGCCGTCGTTCCACGCCCGGTGGCTGTCCGCCCAGCCGTGGGGCGTGCCGGACATGAACTCGTCGCCCACGCGGTACGGCAGCAGGTGCCCGGAGCCGTTGGGCTGGCGGAACACCGAGCCGCCGCCGGGCAGGGTGACGGCGGCGGGGTCGTTGAAGCCGCGCACGCCGCGCAGCGTGCCGAAGTAGTGGTCGAACGACCGGTTCTCCTGCATGAACACCACGACGTGCTCGACGGCGTCCAGCCCACCGGCGGGGGCCTCCATCGCGAGCGCTTCCCGCAGGCTCACGGGCAGCAGGGCCAGTCCGGATCCCGCGGCGGCGGCCTTCAGCAGGGAACGGCGTCTCATCGTCTCTCCTCGTCCAGGGCGCAGGGCGGCGCCGGGCGATGGTGACCGCGTGGGGTTGCGAAGGGGTTACCACCGGTGAGCAACGACGAACAGCCTTGGTGACATCCCTCCTCAGCCGAGCCGTTCGACGATCGTCACGTTCGCCTGACCACCGCCCTCGCACATCGTCTGCAACCCGAACCGGCCGCCGGTCCGCTCCAGCTCGTGGACCAGCGTGGTGCACAGCTTCGTACCGGTCGCGCCGATCGGGTGGCCGAGGGCGATCGCTCCCCCGTTGACGTTGACCCGGTCGAGGTCCGCGCCGGATTCCTTCGCCCAGGCCAGGACCACGCTCGCGAACGCCTCGTTCACCTCGAACAGGTCGATGTCGGCGATGCTCATCCCGGCGCGCTCCAGGGCGTGCTTCGTCGCCCGGATCGGCCCGGTGAGCATGTAGACCGGGTCCGAGCCGCGGGCCGACAGGTGGTGCACGCGGGCCCGCGGGATCAGGCGGTGTTCGCGCACGGCCCGTTCGGAGGCCACCAGCACCGCGCTCGCGCCGTCGGAGATCTGGCTGGCCAGCGCGGCGGTGGTCCGCCCTCCGGGCCGCAGCGACGGCAGCGTCGCCATCTTCTCCACGCTGGTGTCCGTCCGCGGGCACTCGTCGTGCGCCACGCCGTCGACCGGCGCGATCTCGCGGTCGAACCGGCCCTCCTTGATCGCGGTCACGGCCCGCAGGTGGCTGTTGTAGGCGAACTCCTCCATCACCTCGCGGGACAGGTCCCAGCGCGTGGCGATCAGGTCGGCGGCGCGGAACTGGGAGATCTCCTCGTCGCCGTACCGGTGCTCCCAGCCCTGGCAGCCGCTGTACGGGTCCTCGAAGCCGAACTGCGCGCCCACGGTCATCGCCGCGCCGATGGGGATCCGGCTCATGCTCTGCACGCCGCCCGCGACGACGAAGTCCGCGGTGCCGCTCATCACCGCCTGCGCGGCGAAGTGCAGCGCCTGCTGGCTCGCCCCGCACTGCCGGTCGACGGTCACCCCCGGAACCTGCTCCGGGAACCCGGCGGCCAGCCAGGCCGTCCTGGCGATGTCGCCCGCCTGCCCACCGATGGTGTCGACGCAGCCGAACACCACGTCGTCCACGTCGATCGGGTCGACGTCCACGCGGTCGAGCAGCGCGGTGATCACGTGCGCGCCCAGGTCCGCCGGGTGCAGGTGGCTCAGCGCGCCCCCGCGTCGGCCGACCGGGGTGCGCACAGCCTCGATGATGTACGCCTCGGACACGCCACTCCTCCTCTACCTCTTGGTGTTCCTCCTGCGTCGCGTCGAGATGCCGTCCAGCAGGATGCCCAGGTACTGCTCGGCCACGGCCCCCGCCGACAGCCCGCCGCCGGGCCGGTACCAGCGCACCGCGACCCACACGGTGTCGCGGATGAACCGGTAGACCAGGTCGACGTCGAGGTCCGAGCGGAAGTCGCCCGCGCGGACCCCGTCCTCCAGCAGCACGGTCCACAGCTTGCGGAACTCCGCCCCGCGGTCGCGCAGGTAGGAGAACCGGTCGAACTGGGCCAGGTGCTTGGACTCGTTCTGGTAGATCGCCACCTCGGCGTGCCGGTGGTCGATGGCCTCGAACGAGGCCACCACGATGGCGTCCAGCGTCGCGCGCGGCCCGAGGTCGGCGTCCACGATCTCCTGGTACCTCGTGAAGAGCTCGTCGAGGAACGTCCGCAGGATCTCGTCGACCATCGACTCCTTGGAGTCGAAGTGGTGGTAGAGGCTGCCGGACAGGATGCCCGCCGCGTCCGCGATGTCCCGGACCGTCGTCGGCACGAACCCCCGCTCGGCGAACAGGTCCGCCGCCAACGCGAGCAGCTCCGCCCTGCGCACGGATCGACTCATCCCGGTACCTCCACGACTTCCACTCACGGATGCTGGCTGCTCACCGACACGACCTCGCCCGTGAGGTACGAGGAGTAGTCGCTGGCGAGGAACACGATCACATTCGCCACCTCCCACGGCTCGGCGGCCCGCCCGAAGGCCTCGCGTCCGGTCAGCTCGGTCAGCAGTTCCTCACTGGTCACCCTGCTCAGGAACGGGTGCATGGCCAGGCTCGGCGCGACCGCGTTCACCCTGATCCCGTGCGCCGCGACGTCGACCGCCGAGCACCGGGTGAACGCCATGACGCCCGCCTTCGCGGCGGCGTAGTGCGCTTGCCCGGCCTGCGCCCGCCACCCGATCACCGACGCGTTGTTGACCACGACCCCGCCGCCCTGGGCGACCATCTGCTTCAGCACCGCCCTGGTGCAGCGGAACGTGCCGCCGAGGGTCACGTCCAGCACCCGCGACCACTCGTCGTCGGTCATGTCCAGCACGGACTTCTCGCCGCCGAGCCCGGCGTTGTTCACCATCACGTCGATCCGGCCGTACCGGTCCACCGCGCCGGCGACGAGGTCCTGGACCTGCCGCTCGTCGGTGACGTCGCAGACCGCCGACCACACCCGGTCGCCGTGCTCGGCCGCCAGCCGGTCGCGGGTCTCGCCGAGGCGCCGCTCGTGCCAGTCGCTGACCACCACGGCCGCGCCCTCGTCCAGGCAGCGCTCGGCGGTGGCCGAGCCGATGCCGGTGCCCGCGGCGGCCGTCACGACGACGACCTTGCCCGCGAGCAGGTCGTGACCGGGTGGGCGGACGGGCGTCACGGGCGTGCCTCCCTGGGCAGGCCGAGGATCCGCTCGGCGATGACGTTGCGCTGGACCTCGTCGGACCCGCCGTAGATCGTGTCCGCCCGGCTGAACAGGAACAGCCGCTGCCACTCGTCCAGGCCGCCGGGGGCGACCATCGACCGGGCGCCGAGCACGTCCATCGCCAGTTCGCCGAGCGACCGGTGCCACCCGGCCCAGAACAGCTTCGACACCGACGACTCCGGGCCGGGCGGGCCTTCCAGCGTGCGGAGGGCGTGCGAGCGCATGACGTGCAGCCCGATCCACGCCCTGGTCAGCCTGTCCCGCAGCACCGGGTCGCAGTCGGGGCCGGCCAGCTCGGCGATCCCGTCGAGCTGGCGGCGGAAGCCGACCTGCTGGCCGAGCGTCGCGACACCGCGTTCGAAACCCAGGGTGGCCATGGCGATCCGCCACCCGCCGCCGACCTCCCCGACGACGTTCTCCCGCGCCGTGCGGGCGCCGTCGAAGAACACCTCGTTGAACTCGGACGTGCCGGTGAGCTGCTGGATGGGCCGCACCTCGACCCCGGCCTGGCGCATCGGCACGAGCAGGTACGAGAGCCCGCGGTGCCGCTTGGACCCCGGTTCCGTGCGCACCAGCGCGAAGCACCAGTCGGCCACGTGCGCCAGCGACGTCCACACCTTCTGGCCGGTGATCACCCACTCGTCGCCGTCGAGCACCGCGCTCGTGGTCACGGAGGCGAGGTCCGAGCCCGCTCCCGGCTCGGAGTAGCCCTGGCACCACAGCTCCTCGACCCGTGCGATCGGCGGCAGGAACCGCCGCCGCTGCTCGGGGGTGCCGAGGGCGATCAGCGTCGGGCCGAGCAACTCCTCGCCGATGTGGCTCACCCGAGCGGGCGCGCCCGACCGGGCGTACTCCTCGTGGAACACCACCTGCCGGTGCAGGGGAAGGGCTTTGCCGCCGTGCTCGACCGGCCAGCCGAGGCACGTCCACCCGGCGGCGGCCAGGTGCCGGTCCCACGCGATGCGGCGGTCGAACTCCTCGTGCTCGCGCCCCGGCCCACCGAGGCCGCGCAGTCCCTCGAACTCACCGGAGAGGTTGGCGGACAACCAGTCCCGCACCTCGCCGCGAAAGGCCTCGTCCCGCACGAGCACCTCCGGCGTCTGGCCAAGTGGTCGGCTTCCTGCGTAGGCTACCCTACCAAGCACTTGCTTTGGAGGTCGTGATGAACCTCGAACTCGGCAAGCACACGATCCCCGCCGCGCTGGACGCGGCCGCGCTGCGCTTCGGCGGCGCGGACGCGGTGGTGGACGGGGACATCCGGCTCTCGTGGGCCGAACTGCGCGAACGGGTCCGCACGGTCGCGCGGGCGTTCGCCGCGCTGGGCGTCGACGCGGGCGACCGGGTCGCGCTGTGCTCACCCAACACCCACCACTGGGTCGTCGCCGCGCTCGGGGCGCTGCACGCGGGCGCGGTGCTGGTGCCGGTCAACACCCGTTTCACCGCAACGGAAACGCTCGACGTGCTGCACCGGAGCCAGGCGCGCGCCCTCGTCGTCGTGGGGACGTTCCTCGACGTCGACCGGCTCGCCCGGCTGCGCGCCACCGACCGGGACCTGCCCGAGGTCGTCGTGCGGATCCCGATCACCGCCGAACCCCGCGCGGACGGCGTGGTGGAGTGGGCCGACCTCGACCGGATCGCCGAGGACGTGCCGCTGGAGGTGGTCCTGGGACGCGCGAACGCGGTCACCCCGGACCAGGTCGCCGACATCCTGTTCACCTCCGGCACGACCGGGCGGAGCAAGGGGGCGATGAGCGCCCACCGGCAGTCGATCGGCGTCGCCGAGGCGTGGGCCGACCGCGGGGACCTCAGCCGGTCCGACCGCTACCTCGTCGTCAACCCGTTCTTCAACAGCTTCGGCTACAAGGCCGGGATCCTGGCGTGCCTGCTGCGCGGCGCGGCCATCGTGCCGCAGCGGGTGTTCGACGTCGACGAGTCGATGCGGCTCGTCGAACAGGAGCGCGTCACGGTCCTGCCAGGGCCGCCGACGATCTACCGGACCATCCTCGACCACCCCGGCCGCGCCGAGCGCGACCTGTCCAGCCTGCGCCTGGCCGTGACCGGCGCGGCGGTCGTGCCCGTCGCGCTGGTCGAGCGGATGCAGCGGGAGCTCAGCTTCTCGTCGGTGCTCACGGCCTACGGCCTGACCGAGGCCGTCGTCGCGACGATGTGCCGGGCGAGCGACGACGCCGAGACCGTCGCGCGGACCTGCGGGGCGCCCGCGGCGGGCTTCGAACTCCGCCTGGGGGACCGGGACGAGGTCCTGCTGCGCGGCCCCAACGTCATGCTCGGCTACTTCGACGACCCCGAGTCCACCGCCGCGGCCCTGGACGCCGACGGGTGGCTGCACACCGGGGACGTCGGCCGGATCGACGAGCGCGGCTACCTCTCCATCACCGACCGGCTCAAGGACATGTACATCTGCGGCGGTTTCAACGTCTACCCGGCCGAGGTCGAGCAAGCGCTGGCGCGGCTGCCGGGGGTGGCCGAGTCGGCCGTCGTCGGCGTGCCCGACGCCCGCCTCGGCGAGGTCGGCGTGGCGCACGTCGTCACCGCACCGGGCCACACCCTGTCCGCCGAGGCCGTCATCGAGTTCTGCCGCGAACGGCTGGCGAACTACAAGGTCCCCAGACTCGTCGAGTTCCCACCGAGCCTGCCCCGCAACGCCGGGGGCAAGGTCGTCAAGCACCTGCTGCGCAAGGAGGACGCATGACCGTCGTCCAGTACGAGCGGCGCGGCGCCGTCGCCGTCGTGACCATGAACCGGCCGGAGTACCGCAACGCGCAGAACTCCGCGATGACCTACGCGCTCGACGCCGCGTTCACCCGTGCCGTCGACGACGACGAGGTGTCGGTGATCGTGCTGGCGGGGGCGGGTGAGCACTTCTCGGCGGGACACGACATCGGGTCGCCGGGGCGGGACGTGGACACCTCGTTCGAGCGGAAGTCGGTGCTGTGGTGGGACCACGTGGGCAAGGAGGGCGGGGACCTGCGGTACGCCAGGGAGATGGAGGTGTACCTGGGCATGTGCCGCCGGTGGCGGGAGATCCCCAAGCCCACCATCGCGATGGTGCAGGGCGCGTGCGTCGCGGGCGGGCTGATGCTGGCCTGGGTGTGCGACCTGGTCGTGGCTTCCGAGGACGCGTTCTTCGCCGATCCGGTGGTGCGGATGGGGATCCCCGGCGTCGAGTACTTCGCGCACCCGTGGGTGCTCGGGCCGCGCGCGGCCAAGGAGGTGCTGTTCACCGGTGACCGGTTCGACGCCCACCGCGCGCGGGAGTGGGGCATGGTCAGCCGGGTGGTGCCGCGCGCCGACCTGGAGGCCGAGACGCACGAGCTGGCCGAGCGGATCGCCCGGATGCCGCGGTTCGGCCTGGCGCTGGCCAAGCGCGCGGTCAACCAGTCCGAGGACCTGATGGGGATGCGCGCGGGCATGGACTCGGTGTTCGGGCTGCACCACTTCGCGCACGCCCACAACGCGGAGGTCGGCGCGGACTCGTTGGCCGGCATGGACGCCCGCGCCATGAAGAAGGCGGGGGGCTGAGCGGTGGACCTCGACCTGGACGACGGGACGCTGGAGTTCCGCGACGAGGTGCGCGCGTGGCTGGCGGAGCACGTGCGGCGACTGTCCTCGATGGACACCGAGGTCGGGTTCGCGCAGCACCGCGAGTGGGAGCACGAGCTGGCCGACGCGCGGCTGTCCGTCGTGTCCTGGCCGGAGGAGTTCGGCGGGCGGGGTGCGTCGCTGCTGCGGTGGGTGGTCTTCGAGGAGGAGTACCACGCCGCGGGGGCGCCCGGCCGGGTCAGCCAGAACGGGATCTTCCTGCTCGCGCCGACGCTGTTCACGCACGGGACGCCCGAGCAGTGCGAACGGCTGCTGCCCCCGATGGCGCGGGCCGACGAGGTGTGGGCGCAGGCGTGGTCGGAACCGGAGGCGGGCAGCGACCTCGCCGCCATCCGCAGCCACGCCGTGCGCACCGACGGCGGGTGGCTGCTGCGGGGGCAGAAGACCTGGAGTTCACGGGCGGCGTTCGCGGACAGGGGGTTCGGGCTGTTCCGCACCGACCGGGACGCCCCGCGCCACCGGGGGTTGACCTACCTCCTCTTCGACCTGCGGGCGGACGGCGTGACCGTGCGGCCGATCGCGCAGCTCGACGGCGAGCCCGGTTTCGCGGAGATCTTCCTCGACGACGTGTTCGTGCCCGACCGCGACGTGCTCGGCGAGGTCGGCGACGGGTGGCGGGTGGCCATGAGCACCGCGAGCAGCGAGCGCGGCCTGTCGTTGCGCAGCCCGGGCCGGTTCCGGGCGGCGGCGAGCAGGCTCGTCGACCTGTGGCGGACCTCGCCCGACCGGTCGCTGCGGGACCGGGTGGTCGACGCCTGGATCGGCGCGCAGGCCTACCGGCTGCACACCTTCGGCACGGTAACCAGGCTGGACGAGGGCGGTGTGCTCGGGCCGGAGTCCAGCGTCACCAAGGTGTTCTGGTCGGAACTGGACGTGTCGCTGCACGCGACGGCGCTCGACCTGCTCGGCCCTCGGGGTGAGCTGGAGAGCGAGTGGCTGGACGGCTACCTGTTCTCGCTGGCGGGCCCGATCTACGCGGGCACCAACGAGATCCAGCGCGACGTGATCGCGGAACGGCTGCTCCGGCTGCCGAGGGGAGACCGATGAGGTTCGCGCTGTCTGCCGAGCAGGTCCAGTTCGGTGCCTCCCTGCACGACTTCCTGGCCGCGGGGCGCCTGGACCTGGCCGAGATCGGGGTCACGGCGTTGGCCGTGCCGGAGCGGTTCGGCGGACTCGCGGCCGACCCCGTCGACCTCGTGGTCGCGTTCGAGGAACTCGGCCACCACGCCGTAGCGGGCCCGCTGGTGGAGTCGGTGGTCGTGGTGCCGACGCTGCTGGCCGACGTCGGCGCGGACGACCGGCTGCCGGACCTGGCGACCGGGAAGGTCACCGCGTCGGTGGCGTTCCCGCCGCACGTCCCGTACGCGCACGAGGCCGAGCTGTACTTCCTGCTGGACGGCGAGACGCTGCGGTCCGCCGACCCGGTGGAGGGGTTCCGCTCGGTCGACCCGACCCGGCGGCTGGTGGAGGTCGTCGGCGGCGCGGCGCTCGGCACGACCACTCGGACGGGTCGGGCGTTCGACCTCGGCGTGCTCGCCTGCTCCGCCCAACTGCTCGGGCTCGGCAGGGCGATGCTGGAGATGACCGTCGAGCACGCCCGCGGGCGCACCCAGTTCGGCAGGCCGATCGGGGGGTTCCAGGCCGTCAAACACCAGCTCGCCGACGTCCTGATCGGCCTGGAACTGGCCCGGCCGCTGGTGCACGGCGCGGCGGTCACCCTCACCCCCCTGGACGTCTCGGCGGCCAAGGTCGCCGCGGGCGACGCCGCCGACCGCGCGGCGCGCACGGCGTTGCAGGTGCACGGCGCCATCGGCTACACCGCCGAGCACGACCTGGCCCGGTGGCTGACGAAGACCCGCGCGTTGGTCGGCGCGTGGGGCGGACCGTCGATGCACCGGGACCGCGTCCTGGAGGCCCTGTGAACGCCGAGCACCTCGCGTTGCGCGACTCCGTGCGCGCCCTGCTGGCCAAGCACTCCGACGTGCGGTCCGCGATGGCGTCGCCGAGCGGCTACGACACCGACCTGTGGGCCCGGCTCTGCGGGGAGATCGGTGTGGCCGCGTTGGCCGTCCCCGAGGTGTACGGCGGGCTCGGCGCCGGGTTGGCGGAGTCCCACGTCGTGCTGGAGGAACTCGGGCGCACCCTGACCCCCGCCCCCCTGCTCGGGTCGGCGGTGGTGGCCGCGCGGGCGCTCCTCGCCACGGGTGACGAACGGGCGTGCCACCGGCTGCTGCCGGGGATCGCGGGCGGGACCGCCGTGGCCGCGCTCGCCTGGACGGGCCTCGACGGCCGGTGGGATCCCGACGAGGTCGCCGTGACGGCGTCCGGCGCGCTCGACGGCACGGCGCACTACGTGCTCGACGGCGACGTGGCGGACGTGCTGCTGGTGGCCGCGCGGGACTCCGACGGCATCTCCCTGTGGGAGGTCGACCCGGCGCAGGCCGGGGTCGAGCGCGAGCACGTGCCGACGATGGACCCGACCCGCCGCCTCGCCACCGTCACGCTGACCGGCGCGGTCGGCCACCGCCTCGGCCCGGCGGCGCTGCCGCTCGTCCGCGACGTCGCCTGCGCGGCGTTGAGCGCGGAACAGGTCGGCACCGCCGCGCGCTGCCTGGAGCTGACGGTCGAGCACACCGGCACCCGCATCCAGTTCGGCAGGCCGATCGGCGGCTTCCAGGCGCTCAAGCACCGGATGGCCGACCTGCACGTCCTCGTGGAAACCGCCCGGTCGGCGTCGGGCGCGGCCGTGCGGGACGGCGACCCGGTGTCCGCGGCGGTCGCCAAGGTGCACTGCTCGGAGTCGCTGTGCCGGGTGGCGGCCGAGATGGTCCAGCTGCACGGCGGCATCGCCATCACCTGGGAGCACGACGCGCACCTGTACTTCAAACGCGCCCACGGCAGCGCCCGCCTGTTCGGCAGCCCGGCCGACCACGTGGCCCGGCTGGGCGCGCAGGGGTTCTGAGCGGTACCCGCTCACCGTCTCCGGCCGCTCGCGCGTCCAGTGGATCCGCTTGTCCGGGTGGTCGTGCCCACTCGGCCGGCTATCGGTCAGCGATCCCGCCAGGCGAGAGGTGACGTCGTCAGCGCCGCCTCCGCGATGGCCTTCGCGGTGTCGGTGCGCAGTCCTTGCCGTGACGAATCGATCCACCCCTGCACGTTCTGATACCCCGTCGACCGGTACTCCACAGCCTGGACCAGGCATTCGAGCTTGTCCGCGTCCTTCGCGCACCGAGCCTCCGCTGTCGACTGCGACTCGTACTCCGCGACCGCCTCACTCACCGTCTTGGCCGCCGCCTCGGGCATCCGCGCGACCTGGTCCGCCGTGATCGCTTCCGGATCCGGCTTGCCGAGGTACGGACGAGCCGTGTGCGGGACGTCTCCCGTCCGGGTCTCCTGGGAGTCGTGCCAGATCGCCAGAAACGCTGCCCTCGCCGGATCGGCACCTTCCTGCGCGGCGATCAGCGACGCCAACTGGGCAACCCGAAGGCTGTGCTCCGCGACCGACTCGGGATCGCGAACCCCAACGTGCCACCAGCCCGCCCGTCGCATCCGCTTCAGGATGCCCATCTCGAACACGAACCCGGCGATTCCGGCGGCACTTCGGTCAGCGGAGTCCTCAGTCACGTCAATGGTCCTTCCTAGCGCTCGGCAAGTCGAATCGCGTACGCCACGCTAGCCAGCTCCTGCCGAGTGCGAGAGGGCAGATCCCCGCGATCCACTTCGTCCAACTTGCCGCCGGCCAACGCCCGGAGTTCGGGTCGCGAGTCGAGGAGCCTCGGACGGGCCAGCACCAACGACCAGAGCGTGTGGACGTTGAGTTCGATGTGGTTCGATGTCGGCCGCAGGCTGGCGAGCAGGTGCTCGAACAAGTGCACCCCTTCCCACGTCGTCGGGAGGCCGGGAGCCATGAACCCGTCATCGACTTGGACGTCACTGATCTCCCCGATCCAGTACGCCCAGTAGTTCAGGTTGGCTGCTTCCTGCGTGTCATCAGCCAGCCCCGTCGACACGAAAGCAGCCAAGGGATCCCTGTTCCCGGTGGAAGCCAACGCCACCGCGGAGGAGCGCACGGCCAACCAGGAGGGCACGTCGTCCGCAGAGCCCGCCGAACGCACGGCACGCCTTTGCTCGTCAGTCAACCAAGCGACCGTTTCCGAACGCTGGTCGAACCCGAGCAGGTAGATCGCCTGACGCCGGAGCAAAGCTGTCTCATCGTTGCGATTGGCGTCCGCCATGACCATGAGGTGGTCGAAGAACCGCGTTCGTTCCTCCGCGCTCAGCGCGGGGTGATTCGACACAGGTCCGCGTCGTGCGTGTCGTCGGCCGGCCATCTGCGCAACCCCCGGCGGGGCGATGCCGGTGAACGGCCAGGTGATCAGGTGGGTGATCTTGCGGCGATGCACGCTGGTCGCCAACAGGTGGTCGTGTGGATTGGTGTTCGTGGAGCCGGCGTCGACCGCGGCGGCGATGATGAGATCGACCTCGATGGCGTCGTTCAACGCGGTGAACGCTCTCGGAGGCGCGCCTAGTCGGGTGAGCTTCATGCGAAGCCGGATGAGGTCCCCCGCGCGGAGCGCGGTGAGCGATCGGCGGCCGCTTTCCCAACCTTGGATTGTGGCCACGTCGACGCCGAGTTCCTCAGCCAGTTCCACCTGTGTCAGCCCGATCGATTCGCGGATCGTTTTGAACAAGTAGCCGCACACCACGCCCAGGGTGCGAGACGAACCCTTACCCCTGGGTGGTGTTCGTTCTCGTTCTCGCAAGAGGCACTCCTCTTGATCGTGATGTCCAGCTGCGAAACCCGTACCGCTGGTCAGTCCTGTCGAACTCGTCGCGAGCCTAGCGTTCATCGCATGACACTAAAGAGCACGTCAGGGGGAATCTGTTGATGCCCACCACCGAAGCGCGGCACTGCTGGCATGACGCCGGTGGCCTACGGCACGCGATCAGCCTGACCGCCTATCCGCTTCCGCCCCGGCCCGATGAGGAGATCGACACCTTGTGCGGGCTGCGGGTCATGCTGACTCGCCAGGACTTCCCTCGCCTCGCCGACTACCGGCGGCACAAGAAGACCTGCTTCGACTGCGACACCGTGTGGCGGCAGCGCGACGGTATGCCGGGGAGGGCAGGGGATGCGTAGTGGTTCCACCGTGCGAGGCAGGGCGTTGGGTGTCGAGTTGCGGGCCAAACGTCAGGCGGCCGGGTTGTCCGCAGGCGCGGTGGCGAACCTGCTCGGGTGGTCGCCGAGTCGGTTGTCGAAGGTGGAGAGCGGTGACCGTGGTACCGCTGACGTGGACGTGGCGGCACTGCTGGCGGTGTGCGGGGTGATCGGTGCGGAGTTCGTTCGGCTGGTCGGGTTGTGTCGGGAGTCCGACCGCGACACCTGGGTACGGCCGTTCGGTGAAGATCTCGTGTTGGCGGCGGAACAGACACGGGCCACCACAATCGTCGGCTATCACCCGGTGGCCGTGCCCAGCTTGCTGCGGACCGATCGACCCGTGGACGTTCCGGCTCGGGCCGAGTTCTTCGTGGGTGAAGAGGCGTTGCGGCGGACGACGTCGGAGCAGGTGCTCCACCTTCTGCTGGTACCCGCGAAGGTCCGAGTCGTACCGGCGAGGCAAGGCCCCAGCGGGCCGTTCACCCTCCTCGGTGACGCCGTCGTGCACCTGGAGACCCTGGTCGCCGACGTGTATCTGGAACGTCTGGACCACGTGGCCGCCTACTCGGCCGCTGTCCGCCACCTGACCGAGATTGCCTGGGACGTCGACCGGTCTCGCGAACTCCTGGCCACGACCTAGACGATTCGCCGGTGAATCCAGCTCTCAGATCCAGTCCGACTGGCGGGGCCAGGTGAGGAGGTCGTCGAGCACCTCGCCGGTCCAGCCGCGGTCGTCCGGCGGTTCGGTGTGGGTCGCGGCGTAGCGGCCGCGGAAGAACAGCAGCGGTCGTTCGTCGCGGTGCTCGCCGAGGTCGACGACCCGGCCGATCACCACGTGGTGGTCACCCGCCTCGTGCACGGCCTCCACCGTGCAGTCCACCCACGTCAACGCCCCGTCCAGCACGGGGGCGCCGGTCGACGACGGGGTCCAGGCCACGGTGTCGAACTTGTCCGCTCCGCCGGTGCCGAAGACCGTCGACACCGCGCGCTGCCCCTCGGCCAGCACGTTCACGCAGAAGTGGCCCGCCCGTTCGATGACCGGCCAGCTCCGCGACGACCTGGCCGGGCAGAACAGGACCAGCGGCGGGTCGAGGGACAGCGCCGCGAACGCCTGGCAGGCGAACCCGACGGGCCGGTCACCGTCCACACTGGTCACGACCGTGACACCGGTGCAGAAGTGGCCCAGGACGGTGCGGAACCGGGCCGCGTCGAACCCGCTGCGGACCGTCACTTCCGCGCACCGACGCTGAAGTCGTGGCCCCACAGGCTGACCGCCGTGCTCTCCCGCGCGATCCAGTCCTCGTCGGACACCTGCCTGCCCTCGGTGCCGAACTCGATGTCGAACCCACCGGGCGACTTCATGTAGAACGACAGCATCAGGTCGTTGACGTGCCTGCCCAACGTCGCCGACAGCGGCACCTTCTTGCGCAGCGCGCGGTCCAGCGTCAGCCCCACGTCGTCGGTCTCGGCCACCTCGACCATCAGGTGCACGATGCCGCTCGGCGTCGGCATCGGCAGGAACGCGAGGCTGTGGTGCCGGGAGTTGCAGCCGAAGAAGCGCAGCCACGCGGGCGGACCGTCGGCCGGGCGGCCGACGAACTGCGGCGGCAGGCGCATCGAGTCGCGCAGCCGGAACCCGAGCACGTCGCGGTAGAACGCCAGGGCCGCCGCGTCGTCGTGGGTCGACAGCACGACGTGCCCGAGCCCCTGCCCCTCGGTCACGAAGCGGTGCCCGTACGGGCTGACCACCCGGCGGTGCTGGAGGGCGGCCCCGTGGAAGACCTCCAGGGTGTTGCCCGACGGGTCGTCGAACCGGATCAGCCCGGCGACCCGGCGGTCGGCCAGGTCGGCGTCGTCGCCCTCCTTC
>DATMCA010001597.1:0-2016 GCA_035559015.1 Umezawaea sp.
CGTCGCCACCGGCCAACCCCACGGCCCCCCACTCACCGGCCACACCAGCACGGTGTACGGGGTGGCGTTCAGCCCAGACGGGCAGCTGCTAGCCACCGCCAGCCATGACCGCACGGTGCGGCTGTGGGACGTCGCCGAAACCACCTCTATCAGCCGGCAGCTGGAAGGTCACACCAGCACGGTGTTTGGCCTAGCCTCGATCTTTCGTAACGGTCGTACTGTGATCTTCAGTTCGACTCGATGATCTTCGCTTTGGGTTGTCGACGTTTGGGCGTGCGTGGTTCCCGGCCGTGCGGGTGGCCGGTGCTCCGGGTCCTGTCGTTGGGTCGAGTGATGAGGTCAGGGAACGGGCAGGGCGGCCAGGCGGGCGTGGGCGGTGGTGACGGTGTCGGCCCAGGGCCAGGCGGGGTCGATGTGCAGGACGCGGCGCCGTGCGCTGCGGACAAGGCGTCCGGCGACGGCGAAGATCCGCAGGCGCAGCCGTTTGGGCTCGTAGGATGCGGCCGGGGCGGGGAGGGCGAGGCGGGCGCACCAGGCCAGCAGGTCCTGGGCCAGCGCGCTGATCGCCAGCCAGATCCGGTTCTGGGTCATGTCGTGGAAGGGCAGGTTGCGCAGTCCGGTGTCCTTCGCCGCGCGGATGCGGTCCTCGACCCGAGCGTGGCGGCGGTGTCGCAGCTCGAGGTCGGCGAGTTGGCCGCCGGGACCGCCGAGGGCGGTGTTGGTGAGGAACCCGGTGATCCGGTGCCCGTCGGCGTCGGTGATGCGCAGCTGCGCGCCGGGGTGTGGGCGTTGCTTGCGCAGGATCAACCGGGTGCCCGGCGGCCAGCCCGAGAGGTCGACCAGGCCGGTGGCCTCGGCCACCCACGCCCCGTCGCGGGGTTCGATCTGCACCCCGTCCTCGGCGGCGCGGGGCTTGCGCGCCTGATACGCCGGGGTCCACGCCGTCCTCGGGAGCAGCGCGAGGGCGGGGTGGATGTCGAGGTGGGCGAAGCTGGCCCCGACGGAGAACTCCACGCTCGTGCGGTGCAGGTGCGCGGCGAACTCCGTGGTCGCGCCGGCGGCGTCGGTGCGCACCAACACCGGAATCCGGCCGTGCTCGTCGGGGCGCCGCACCGACGCAGGCACCTGGGCCAGCGCGGCATCCAGCACCGTGACGTGGTCGGCGGCGGTGTTCGACCCGGCCTTACCCGGGCGAAGCAGCTCCGCGACCGGCTCGCCGCCCCCGCCGTGATGATCGGCCCCGCCGTGATCAACGAACCCGAGTAGCGGGTGGAACCCGAAGGTCTTCTTCCAGGTTCGGGTGGCGTCTTCCTTGTCGGAGTGCGCGCCCACCAGGGTGGCGTCCAGGTCGATCACCACCCGTCCCTGCTGGATGGGGGCGCCGGCGTGTCGCCAGACCCGCTCCCGCACGGTCGCCCGCGCCGCAGCGACCGCGGCCAGCGCCGCGTTGACATCGCCGGCCAGGGTGGTGACCAGCCGCGACACCGTCGGATCCGAGGCCACCCGACCGAACACCCCCGGCTGCGCGCGCAACACCGCGACATCCGCGGCAGCGTCCCCACCGAGCGCGACCGCGACGGCCAGATCCAGCACGATCTTCCCCGGATCGTGGATCGCCAGCGGCTTGCGCCATCGCCTCAGCCGCGACGACAACTCGCGCACCAGCCCGCAGCGGCGAGCGGTCTCCACCAGCAACGTCGCGCCCGCGTGCGACACCAGCGACGCGCCGCCGGCGATCACCGGCAGCCAGGGACGCAGACCCGTATCCTTCACCCGCGAAGTGCCTCTCAACTCGGTCGGTCATGGCCTCAGCAACCACGATCAAACCGCGCTGAGCAGGCACTTTCGCGCATTTACCGGCCGCGTGTCGCTCACAAGATCAACCTCGATGAAAGCCTGAGGTTAGTAGCCAACCCATTCTTGTCGCGTGCACCTGTCAGACAGCCGGACAGCCGTACAGCTCCAGCGAGTCAGTGCGATGGACGCCGTCCTTGCGCACCTGCGCCACGCCATCGA
>DATMCA010001598.1:0-3950 GCA_035559015.1 Umezawaea sp.
CCACCGACGACGTCCTGGCCGCGTGGCAGGAAGTGCTCGGCGACCGCGCCTGGCTGCTGCGTCGAGACGAGGCCATCGTCCTGGGCCTGTTCGGACCTTCGGTGGCGACCCACGTATACCCCCGAATCGGCAACCTGGTCGTGGCCGCCCGCGGTACCGCCGCGATCGTGCGCTCCATCGCCGAAGCCAGGATCAGCGGCCTCATCGGCCAGCACGGCTCACTCACCCCAGCCGAGCAGTTGGTTCCCCTCCTCCTCACCTCCTAAAAGCTCCTATCAGAATGCGTGAAGGCAGTGCAGGACGTCTTCACGTTCTGCGAGGCCGGGATGGCCGTACGTCGAGAAGCCATGGATGATCAACGGTGGAGGGTTCGTCTGAGTACGGGCAGATCACTACAAGCCAAGATCAGATGCCCTCTAACGACCAGCCTCCTTGAACGCCGCTCGGATCGCGGCGTCATCGGCTCCGGTCCCGAGGAGTTGGCGCAGCAACAACCGTGCCTTCAACGGATCCAGGAACCCGGCCGGAATCAATCCGCGCTCTCGCAGGTCCTTCTCCGACCCCGCGAACCCGTAGGTGCTCTCCAACACCGAACCGGCACCCGTGCGCGACGCGAGCACCACCGGCATCCGCGCCACCAAGCGCGCCAACGGTTCCACCCAGCTCGCCGGCACGTGGCCGGCACCGAACGCCGCCAGCACGACCCCGTCGACCCGTTCCTCCAGCCCCTCCAACAACACCCCCTCATCACCGAGCGTCGCCGTCACCACTGCCACCGTCGCCGATCGACCCTCGGCGAACGGCACCACGGCCCGCCGCTCGACGCGCTGCACCATGCGCGCGACGCCTTCCACGACGTACCCCAGCGGCCCGCCGTTCGGCGACCGGAACGTGCCCGGACTGGAACTGTGCGTCTTCCGCACCCGCCGCGCCGCGTGGACCTCGTCCGCGAACACCACCAGGCACCCCTGCCCCCGCGCCTCCGGGCTGGCCGCCACCTGGATGGCCGCCAGCAGGTTCGCCGGCCCGTCGGCCCCGGCCAACGTCGGATTCCGCATCGCCCCGGTCACCACCACCGGCATCTCCCCGTCGTAGGCGAGGTCCAGCAGGTACGACGTCTCCTCGATCGTGTCCGTCCCCTGCGTCACCACGACCCCGTCGACGTCCACACCGCGGATGGCCTCGAACAACGCCGCGACGTCCTCGAACGTCACCGAGGCCCCCGGCACCTGCCGAAAATCCACCACCTCCAACGAAACACCGACATCACCGAGCCCCGGCACCGCCGCCAACAGCTGCTCGGGCGTCAACGCGGGCACCACCCCACCACCACGAGACGGCCCCATGGCGATCGTGCCGCCCAACCCGAACACCGCCACACGCCTGCCAACCGCCACCACAGGTCCTCTCCCAGTCCGATGTTCAGGTCATGATCACCCAATCCCGACCACCGAGCACAGCGACCACCTCCGGCTGTCAGGCCGGAGCAGTCCGGATCCACCGGTCGGGACCGAGCCTGCCCGGCGAACCTTGACCTGCCGGCTCCCATGTCGGCCCGCTCGACCCTGCCTGGCCGAAGGTCGCAACGGGCGCGAGGACGGCACTCACTCAGCCGACGCCTTCTCCATCGTCGCCTCGATCCCGGACAGGATCACCTCCAATCCCATCGCGAAGGACTCGGCCATCGCCGACTCCAGGTAAGGCTTCTTCGGGTCCTCGGGCGGCGCGGGTTTGTCCTGTTCCATCCGGATCGCCATCGGGAAGCGGTCCGCGAAGTCCGGCGCCACCTCCACCAGCAGGGGCGACCGGGAGTGCCACCAGTCCTCGTCCGACACCCCCGTCTCCTCCGCCGCCGACCGCGCCTCGGACTCCGTTCGCGCCGCCCCGCGGACGTAGTGCAGCACTACACCCAGAATTCCCCGCAGCACCGGCGGTCTGAGGCCCGTCTCGTGCAGGATCCCCGACGCCGTTTCGAGCGTCGCGAACTCGTTCGGCCCCAGCACGGGTCTCGCCTGGGACACCTGGAGCGTCCACGGATGTCTCAGGTGGAACGCCAGGTGGTCCTCCGCCCACGACGTGACGGCCCCGCGCCACCCGAGCCTCGGCTCGTAGTGCGTGGGCAACTCGCTGAGCACCCGGTCGTACATCAGGTCGACCAGATCTCCCTTCGTGGGCACGTACGTGTACAGGGCCATGGCCGTCCGCCCGAGCCGTTCGCCCACCGCGCGCATCGACAGCCCGGACATGCCGTCGACGTCGGCCACGCCGATCGCCGCGTCGATGATCACGTCGACGCTCAGCCCCGGCTTGGGCCCCGGCCGCAGGTTCGACACCCTGTTGCCCCACATGACGTCCATGGACCAGCGGGGATCGCCCTGCCCGGCGTAGACGACCATTTGCATCTCCTTACGCCATAAAGTAACGTTGCGATCACCTTACAGCATAAAGAGACTCATGGGGGAGCGGATGCAGCGTCACCTGACAGGTGCGATCGGGCAGTGCGGCAGGGCTCGGGGGATTCTCGGCCGCATGCGCGCCGCCACGGTGCCCAGGAGTGTCCGATGACCGCCGCGCAGCGGTCCGCCGCCGACAGCCACGATGTGATCGAGGTCCGTGGCGCCAGGGAGAACAACCTGGCCGACATCTCGCTCGACATCCCCAAGCGCCGTCTCACGGTGTTCACCGGGGTGTCCGGGTCGGGCAAGTCCTCACTGGTCTTCGGCACGATCGCCGCCGAGTCCCAGCGCCTGATCAACGAGACTTACACGGCGTTCATCCAGTCGTTCATGCCCAGCCAGGGCAGACCGGACGTCGACGCGCTGCGGAACCTGAGCGCGGCGATCATCGTCGACCAGGAGCGGATGGGGGCCAACTCCCGTTCCACGGTCGGCACGGCGACCGATGCCCAGACGATGCTGCGGATCGTCTTCAGTCGCGTCGGTGAACCGCACGTCGGCACGTCGTCGGCGTTCGGCTTCAACAGTCCCGAGGGCATGTGCCTGGTGTGCGAAGGGCTCGGGCGGGTGTCGGCGATCGACGTCGACCAGCTCGTGAACCGCGAGCTGTCGCTCAACGAGGGCGCGATCACCGTTCCGGGCTTCACGACGGACGCCTGGTACGTGCAGACCTACATCCATTCCGGCTTCTTCGACCCCGACACCAAGCTGAAGGACTTCACCCCCGAGGAGTGGGAGGCCTTTCTGCACAAGGCGTCCACGAAGGTGAAGATCGGTACGACCAACGTCACCTACGAGGGTCTCGTGGTGAAGGTGCAGCGGCTGTACCTCGCCAAGGACCGGGAGTCGATGCAGCCGCACATCCGGGCGTTCGTCGACCGGGCGGTGACGTTCGCGCGCTGCTCCGCCTGCGAGGGCACGAGGCTCAACCCGGCGGCACTGTCGTCGAAGATCGCCGGTCGCAACATCGCCGAGTGCGCGTCCATGCAGATCAGCGACCTGGCCGAGTTCGTCAAGAAGATCGACGACCCGTCCGTGGGGCCGCTGCTGGCGACGCTGCGCGAAACGCTCGACTCGCTGGTCGAGATCGGTCTCGGCTACCTGAGCCTGGACCGCGAGTCGGCGACGTTGTCCGGCGGCGAGGCCCAGAGGGTGAAGATGGTGCGGCACCTGGGGTCCAGCCTCACCGACGTCACGTACGTCTTCGACGAGCCGACGGTCGGGCTGCACCCGCACGACATCCAGCGGATGAACAACCTGCTGATCCTCTTGCGCGACAAGGGGAACACCGTGCTCGTCGTGGAGCACAAGCCCGAGGTCATCGACATCGCCGACCACGTCGTGGACCTAGGCCCAGGTGCCGGTCCGTCCGGTGGTCGGATCTGCTTCGCGGGCGACGTGGCGTCGCTGCGGGCGTCGGACACCCTGACCGGCAGACACCTGGACCACCGGGCCCAGCTCAGGGAGAAGGCGCGGGAACCGCACGGTCACCTG
>DATMCA010001599.1:0-4857 GCA_035559015.1 Umezawaea sp.
CAGTGCGTCGAGGAACGCGTTCGCCGCCGCGTAGTTGCCCTGCCCCGCCGATCCGAGCACGCCCGCGAACGACGAGTACAGGACGAACGCGCTCAGGTCGCGGTCCTTCGTCAGCTCGTGCAGGTGCCAGGCCGCGTCCACCTTCGGCTGGAACACCGCGTCGAACTGGTCGGGCGACATCGTGGCGACGACGCCGTCACCGAGCACGCCCGCCGTGTGCACCACGGCGGACAACTCGACGCCGTCCAGCAGTTCCGCGAGCGCGACCCGGTCGGCCACGTCGCACGCGACGACGTCCACCCGTGCGCCCAAACCCTCAAGCTCGGCACGCAGCTCGGCCGCGCCGGGAGCGTCCGGGCCACGACGGCTGGTGAGCAGCAGGCTCCGCACCCCGTGCTCCACCACCAGGTGCCGCGCCGCCACCGCGCCCAGCACCCCCGTACCGCCGGTGATCAGGACCGTGCCCTCGCTCGGCCACGACGTCCCGTCGCCCGCGGACCGGACCTTGCGCAGCCGGGGCGCGTGGACCTCGTCACCGCGGATCGCGACCTGCGGCTCCCCGGTGGCCAACGCGCGGGCGACCAGGTCCCCCAGGTCGTCGGTGTCCACGTCCAGCAGCACGAACCGGTCGGGGTTCTCGGTCTGCGCGGTCCGCACCAGCCCCCACACCGCGGCCGACCGGACGTCCACATCGGACTCCCCGTCGACGCTCACCGCGTTCCGCGTGACCAGGACGACCTTCCGGTCCTCGGTCTGGAGCACCTCCAGCGCCCGCCGCACCGCCGTGCGCACGTCGCCGACCACGTCGTCGGTGGCACCGGCGAACACCTCGACCGCGTACGGCTCCGCGGGAACGTCGCCGACGGCCACCGGCACCCAGTCGACCCGGTACAGCGAGTCGGGGACCTTGCCCAGGTCGTCGAGTGACATCGCCCGCGACACCAGGGAGTCGATCGTGACCACCGGCGCGCCCGTGCCGTCCGCGACGACCAGCGTCGCCTCGTCCGGCCCGGTCCGGGTGATCCGGACGCGCAACGACGTCGTCCGGGTCGCGTGCACGCTCACCCCGGACCAGCTGAACGGCAGTCCCGGCGCACGGTCGTCCACCACTCCGGGGAGCAGCGCGTGCGTGGCGGCATCCAGCAGCGCCGGGTGCACGGTGAACCCCGACCGTTCTTCCTCCGCCAGCGCGACCTCGGCGAACACCTCGTCCTCGCAGTGCCAGACCCGCCGCAGGCCCCGGAACGCGGGACCGTAGCCGTACCCCTGCTCCGCCAAGCGGTCGTACACGCCCTCCAGTTCCACCTCGGTCGCGCCGACCGGCGGCCACGCCGTCAGGTCGACCGCGCTCATCGGTTCCTCGGCGACCGAACCGGTGGCGTGCCGCGTCCACACCTCGTCGCCCTCGGCGCGCGAGTGGATCGCGAGAGCGCGGTCCGCGTCGACCGAGACCTGGAGGTGCACCGCCCCGCGGTCCGGCAGCACCAGCGGCGCCTCCAGGGTCAGCTCGGCCACCCGGCCGCAGTCGACCTGGTCGGCCGCCTGGACCGCCATTTCCACGAAGGCCGTGCCGGGCAGCAGCACCGCGCCCAGCACGGCGTGGTCGGCCAGCCAGGGGTGCGACAGCAGCGACACCCGGCCGGTCAGCAGGACACCGCCGTCGACCAGGTCCACCGTGGTGGTCAGGAACGAGGAGGTCGGGGTGATCCAGAACCGCTCGCGCTGGAACGGGTACGTCGGCAGGTCCACCCGGCGACCAGCGCCGAACAGCGCCCGCCAGTCGACGTCAACACCCTGGACGAACACGCGTGCCACCGATGTCAGGAACGTGTCCAGGCCACCGCGGTCACGCCGCAACGACCCCAGCACCACCGCGTCCGCGCCCACCGCCTCGACCGACTCCTCAACACCGACGGTCAACACCGGGTGCGCACTGCACTCGACGAACACGCTGTGGTCCTCGGCGAGCAAGCCTCGAACGGCGTCCTCGAACAGCACGGTCCGGCGCAGGTTCCGGTACCAGTAGCCGGCGTCGAGTTCGGCCGTGTCGATCCACCCGGCGGTCACGGAGGAGAAGAACGGCACCGTGCCGGTCCGCGGGGAGATCTCCGCCAGCACCGCCGCCAGCTCGTTCTCGATCACCTCGACGTGGGCGGAGTGGGACGCGTAGTCCACCGGGACGACCTTGGCCTTGACCCCGTCGGTGACGAGCTGGTCCTGCAACGCCAGCAACGCGTCGATATCACCCGACACCACCGTCGACAGCGGCCCGTTGACCGCCGCGATCGAGAGTCCGTCGGTGAGCAAGATCTGCTCGGCCGCCAGCGGAACCGACAACATCCCGCCCAACCCGGACAGCGCGATGATCGCTTTGCTCCGCAACGCCACCACCCGCGCCGCGTCCTCCAACGACAGCGCCCCGGCGACATAGGCCGCGGCGATCTCGCCCTGCGAGTGCCCGACCACCGCGCTCGGCTCGACACCCAGGGAACGCCACACCGCCGCCAGCGACACCATCACCGCGAACAGCACCGGCTGCACCACGTCGACACGGGACAGATCGCCTCCGCGCACGACGTCCAGCAACGACCAGTCGACCAGCGGCGCCAACGCCTTCTCGCACTCGGCCATCGACTCCGCGAACACCGGCGACGACTCCAACAACCCCTCGGCCATCCCGACCCACTGCGACCCCTGGCCGGGGAACACGAACACCACTCGACGATCGCCGACGGCCTGGCCTCTGGCCACCTCGACGCCGTCCAGCAGCACCGCCCGGTGCTCGAACACCGACCGCGAGGTCACCAGCGAGAACCCCACGTCGGCCGGGGGAAGATCCTTCGGCAGGTGCTCGATCTGCGCGTCCAGGGCGGCCTCGGTGCGGCCGGAGACCACCCACGGCACGACCGGCACCACGGCTTCAGGAGTCGGTGGGACGACCGGTTCGACGCCTTCCAGGATCACGTGGGCGTTCGTGCCACTCACGCCGAACGACGACACCCCGGCCCGCCGAGGGCGTTCGACGGAGGGCCAGTCGCGGGGCGCGGTCAGCACCTCGACCGCGCCGGCGGACCAGTCGACGTGCGGCGAAGGCGCGTCGACGTGCAACGACGACGGCAGCACGCCGTGCCGCATCGCCATCACCATCTTGATCACCCCGGCGACACCGGCGGCGGCCTGGGTGTGGCCGATGTTCGACTTGACCGATCCGAGCCACAGCGGCTCCGATCGGTTCTGCCCGTAGGTGGCCAGCAGGGCTTCGGCCTCGATCGGATCACCCAGCCGCGTCCCGGTCCCGTGCGCCTCGACGGCGTCCACGTCCGAAGTGGACAAACCCGCGCTCGCAAGCGCTTGCCGGATCACCCTTTGCTGCGAAGGGCCGTTCGGAGCCGTCAGGCCGTTGGAAGCACCGTCCTGGTTCACCGCCGAACCACGCACCACTGCCAACACCTCGTGACCGTTGCGCCGAGCGTCCGACAACCGCTCCACCAGCAGCAGGCCAACGCCCTCGCCCCACCCGGTCCCGTCGGCCGCGGCGGCGAACGCCTTGCACCGGCCGTCGGCCGCGAGCCCGCGCTGCCGGGAGAACTCCACGAACGCGCGCGGGGTCGACATCAGCGTCACACCACCGGCGAGGGCCATCGTGGCCTCGCCCGTGCGCAGCGCCTGGATCGCCAGGTGCAGCGCCACCAACGACGACGAGCACGCCGTGTCCACGGTCACCGCGGGCCCGGTCAGCCCCAGCTGGTAGGCCACCCGGCCGGACACCACGCTCGCCGCGTTGCCCGTGACGAGGTAGCCCTCGACACCCTCGGAGGCCTGCGCGGACAGGGTCGAGTAGTCCTGGCCGTTGCCGCCCGCGAACACCCCGACCTGCTGACCCCGCAACGAAACCGGGTCGATGCCCGCGCGTTCCAGGGTCTCCCAGGCGATCTCCAGCAGCAGCCGCTGCTGGGGGTCCATGGCCAGCGCCTCGCGCGGCGAGATCCCGAAGAACGCCGGGTCGAAGTCGCCGATGCCGCGCAGGAACCCGCCTTCGCGGACGTAGCTCTTGCCGGGCCGGTCGGGGTCCGGGTCGTACAGGCCGTCGACGTCCCAGCCGCGGTCCAGCGGGAACGTCGTCAGCGCGTCGGTGCCCGCCGACACGAGCCGCCACAGGTCTTCCGGCGACTCGACACCGCCGGGGAACCGGCACGCCATGCCCACGATCGCGATCGGCTCGTCGGAGGCGACCCCCGCGATCGGCGCGACGACGGATCCGGTGCCCGTCAGCTCACCGTGCAGGTAGGCGGCCAGGGCGAGCGGGGTCGGGTGGTCGAACACCAGGCCCGCGCCCAGCGACAGGCCGGTGGCCGTCTTGAGCCGGTTCCTCAGCTCGACCGCCGTGAGCGAGTCGAAGCCCAGTTCCTTGAACGCCCGGGCCGGATCGACCGCGCTCACCCCGGAGTGGCCGAGCACTGCCGCGACCTCCGCGCGCACCAGGTCCACGAGGTCGCGCTCGGACGTGATCCGCCCGGACTCGGCCGCCCGGCGGCGCACGACTCCCCCGACCAGTCCGCGCAGCAGCGCCGGAACCCGGTCGCGCTGGGCCCGCAACGCCCGCACGTCCACCCCCGCGGGCACGACCACCGGTCGGTCCCGGACGAGCGCCGCGTCGAAGAGCGCGACACCCTCGGCGTCGGACAGGGGCAGCAGGCCGGTCCGCGCCAGGCGGCGGAAGTCGTTGTCCCCCAAGCCTCCCGTGATACCGCCCGACGACCCCCACAGGCCCCAGGCCAGCGAGACCGCGGGCAGGCCCTGCGCGTGGCGGTGCTCCGCGAGGGAGTCGAGGTAGGCGTTCGCCGCCGCGTAGCTCGC
>DATMCA010001600.1:0-6512 GCA_035559015.1 Umezawaea sp.
GAGTTGTCCGGTCACCTGGTCACCCGATCCGCCACCCTGAGGCCGCGCTGGTCGACCAGGTCGAGGAGTGCGGCGACGGTGCCCGCGAGGTCGAGCGAGGTCGTGTCGACCTCGACCGCGTCGTCGGCGGGCCGCAGCGGCGAGACCGCGCGCGTCGAGTCGTAGTTGTCGCGCCGCTGCACGTCCGCGAGCACCGCGTCCACGGTCGCGGTGCGGCCCGCGGCGGTGTCCTGCCTGGTGCGGCGCTGCGCGCGCGCTTCGGCGGACGCCGTCAGGTACACCTTCAGCTCGGCGTCGGGCGCGACGACGGTGCCGATGTCGCGGCCTTCCACGACGATGCCGTCGGCTTCGGCGATGATCCGGCGCTGCTCGGCGACGAGCAGTTCGCGGACCTCGCGCACGGCCGACACGGGCGAGACCGCGAGCGTCACGTCCGCGCCGCGGATCTCGACGCCGACGTCCTCGCCGTCCAGCGTCGTGGTCGCGTGGGCGGGGTCGGTGCCGAGTTCCAGCCGCGACGAGCAGGCGATGGAAATCACCCGTTCGGTGTCGAGCGGGTCGACCCCGGCGCGCAGCACCGCGAGCGTCACGGCGCGGTACATCGCGCCGGTGTCCAGGTACCGGGCGCCCAGGATGGCCGCCAGCCGGCGTGCCACGGAGGACTTGCCGGTGCCGGAAGGCCCGTCGAGGGCCACCACGCCACGCAGCTCACCTTGTCCCACCGCGACTTCCTCCTGATGTCGATGACGCGGGTCCGCTGCGAACCGGCGCCCACAGCCCCCCATTGTGCCTGGTGTGGAGCGTCACGCACGCACCAGGCGTGGTTAGTCCTTGCCGCCGTCGACGAACAACTCCTGGCCGGTGACGCCGGAAGCCTGTTCGGAGCAGAAGAACAGCACGGCGGCGGCCACCTCGTCGGCCGTGGCCAACCTGCCCAACGGGGTGCGCGAGGCCACGTCCGCGACGTGGTCGGCGAAGTCGCCCGCGGCCGCCTCGGTGCGTTCGCTGGCGATCAGCCCCGGCACGACCACGTTCACCGTCACGCCCGCCGGGCCGCCGTCCCACGAGAGGCTGCGCGCGGCGGCGTGCACCGCGCCCTTGGCGGCCGCGTACCCGGCCAGGCCGGGGATGCCCGCGTGCACGACGGCGCTGGACAGCAGCACGACCCGCCCCCAGCCCGCCCCGGTCATGCCGGGCAGGCAGGCGCCGACGAGGTCGAGCATCCCCTCGACGTTGGCGCGCACCGCGGGGCGCCAGTCCACGGCCGGGTCCGACCAGGCGAAAGCGTTGTGCACCAGCACGTCCACCGACCCGGTGCGCTCCAGCAGGGCCGCGGCCGACTCCGGGTCGGCCAGGTCGAACGGTTCCGCGCGCACGCCGAGCGCCTCGACGCGCTCGCGGTGGGACCGGTAGGTCGCGAAGACCTCGTAGCCCTCCTTGAGCAGGGCTGAGGTGATCGCACCGCCGATCCGGCTGGCGCCCCCGGTGACGATCGCCTTGCGCACGAACGAACCCCCGCTCCCCGTGATCGGCCCGTTTTCAACGGTACTCATCCGAACGGACACCGGGCGCCACCGGTTCAAACCCGCCTTCCGGGACGGGCCGTCAGAGCTGCTTCAGGTCGGTCCGCAGGGCGGCCGCGCCCCTCAGGTAGACGTGCTTCACCTCGGACCGGGTCAGGTCCGTCTCCACGTGGGCCATCAGCCGGATCACCCTCGGCATCGCGCCGGGCACCGCGATCTCGGTCGCCGACAGCAGCGGGACGTCGTCCAGCCCCGCCCGCCGCGCCGCGTACGCGGGGAACTCGGACACGACGTCCGGAGTCGCCGTCAAGATCACGCTGATGACCTCGTCACTGGTGAGACCGTTGCGCGTCAACACTTCCCGGACCAGTTCGGCCGTCGCCTCCAGCACCTGGTCGCGGTCGTCCGCGTCGATCTGGGTCGCACCGCGAATCGCTCGTACCGCCATTCGGAGGACTCTAGAGGTCGGCCAGCAACAGCCCGCTGCGGGGTTTCGGGGTGAAGTAGGTGCTCTTGCGCGGCATCCGCTCCCCCGCCGCGTGCACGGCGAGGACGTCGGCGAGCGGCACGGGCGCCACCAGCAGCACCGCGTCGGCCGCGACCGACCGCCACCGCTCGTCGATCACCGGCCGCACCCGCGGGCTCTCGGGGTCCAGGCCGAGCGCCCTCTCCAGCAGCAGCGACTCCACGACGGCGTGGTCGATCCCCCGCGTCGGCAGCTCGACCCGCAGCACCCGGTCCGGGCACACCACGACGACCACGCCGGGCTCCGGTGGCCGGACGGCGGGCAGGTCGTCGACCCGCAGCCCGAGCGCGCGCCAGGCCGTGACCAGGTCGTCGGCGGACAGCCCGGTGTCGACGAGCGCGCGGTGGATCGGCCCGATCCGCAGCGCGGGCCCGGCCGTGACCAGCGCGAGCAGGCCGCTCAGGCCCGCGGCGGCCGCGGCGGCGACCCGGTGGTTGCCGTCGGCGACCAGCAGCGGGTGCGCCCCGGCGACCTCCAGGAGGGTGTCCTGCGCCTCGCCGGGACCGACCAGCCACACGCGGTGCCGACGTCCGCCCGAGTCGACCAGCGACACGGCGGGCTCGTGGTCGAACTCGGCGTTCAGCAGCGCGGTCAGCTCGTCGCGCGGGGCGACCGGCACGAGCATCGCGGCGCTGGTGGCCACGCCGAGCCCGGCGAGCACGCGGGCGCGTTCCGCGACCACGTCGGGATATACCTGCTCGCTGTGCCGGACCCGGCTGATCCCGTCGGCGTCGACCGCGGCCGGGTCGACCACGCACAGCAGTCCGCACGCCGTCCCGTCCGGACCGTCCACCCAGTACGGCGCGACGACGTCGGAGACCGGCCGGTACGCCTGGCGCAGCAGCTCCCCGAGCGCTTCACGGGCCACCGGCAGCGACTCCACCAGGCCCGTCCCCGCGGCGAGCGCGGCGGGCGTGCGGTGCGGGTGCTGCACGGCGAGCAACGTCCCCCGGCCGCCGCCGGGGGCCGCCAGGGCGCGGACCACCCGGTCCGGCTCGGCGAACTCGTCCACGTCCGGACCCGGCACGCGGTCGCGCACGACCCATCCGCGCCGCACCGGCTGAAGCCATCCCGTCATCCCGGCACGGTACTGCGGCCGACGATCCCGTCATCCCACGTAAAGTAAGCTTTGCCCATGAACGTCGAGGTGACGCCACTACCGGGCATCGGCACCCGCCAGGACTTCATGATCCGATCGGGTCGGCGGATCGGGGTGATCACCTACCGCGACGGCAAGTTCGAGTTCATCATCTCGAAGACCGAGGACCCGGACGCGTGTTCGGCGTCCATACCGCTGACCCCGCAGGAAGCCGGAACGCTCGCCGGGCTGCTCGGGGCGCCGCAGTTGGTGGCGCACCTGGAGAACCAGCACAGCGAGGTCACCGGGATCGACACCAAGCAGTTCCCGATCGTCCCCGGCTCGCGCTACGACGGCCGGGAACTCGGCGACACCCAGCTCCGCACCCGCACCGGCGCGTCGATCGTCGCCGTCGTGCGCGCGGGCGTCGTGCACCCCTCGCCCCGGCCGGACTTCCTGTTCACGGGTGGCGACCTCGTCGTGGTGGTCGGCACGTCGGACGGGCTCGCGTCGTCCGCCGAGATCCTGGGTGGTGGCTGAGCACTCGTGCACACGACAGCGATCGCACTGATCCAACTCGGGGCGGTCTTCTTCGGCTTGGGCCTGCTCGGCCGGGTCGCGTGGAAGATCGGCATCTCCCCCATCCCGCTCTACCTGATCGGCGGTCTGGCCTTCGGCCACGGCGGCCTGGTCCCGTTGGACGGCATCGAGGAGTTCACCCACCTCGCCAGCGAGATCGGCGTGGTGCTGCTGCTGTTGCTGCTCGGCCTGGAGTACTCGGCGAGCGAACTGGTCACCGGCTTGAAGAAGTCGTGGACGGCCGGTCTGCTCGACATCGTGCTGAACGCGACGCCGGGCGCGGTCGCGGGACTGCTGCTGGGCTGGGGCCCGGTCGGCGCGCTGGCGATGGCGGGTGTCACCTACATCTCGTCGTCCGGCATCATCGCGAAGGTCCTCGGCGACCTCGGACGGCTCGGCAACCGGGAAACCCCGGTCGTGCTGTCGGTGCTGGTGTTCGAAGACCTGGCGATGGCCGTGTACCTGCCGATCCTGACGGCCGTTCTGGCGGGCGTGAGCTTCCTCGGTGGCCTGAGCGCGGTGGGCATCTCGCTGGCCGCGATCACCGTGGTCCTGGTGATCGCGTTGAAGTACGGCCGGTTCGTGTCGGCCATCGTGGACAGTCCCGACCACGAGGTATTCCTGCTCAAGGTCCTCGGTTCGGCGTTGCTGGTGGCGGGGATCGCTTCGCAGCTCCAGGTGTCCGCCGCCGTCGGCGCGTTCCTCCTGGGCATCGCCATCTCCGGCTCCACGGCGGAGAACGCGACCCGGATGCTCGAACCGCTGCGCGACCTGTTCGCCGCGATGTTCTTCGTGGTCTTCGGGTTGAACACCAATCCGGCGTCCATCCCGCCGGTGCTCGGCGTGGCCGTGGCGCTGGCCGTCGTGACGACGCTGACGAAGGTCGCGACCGGCTGGTGGGCGGCGAAGCGGCAGGGCATCGCGAAGATGGGTCGGGCCCGTGCCGGCGCGGCCCTGGTGGCACGGGGCGAGTTCTCCATCGTCATCGCCGGGCTGACGGTCGCTTCCGGCGCGGTGGACGAGAAGCTGGCGGCGCTGGCGACGGCGTACGTGCTCCTGATGGCGGTGCTCGGCCCGGTGGCGGCGCGCATCGTGGAACCGGTGGTCGGCCTGGTGCGCAAGCGCCGCGGCGTGCGGGAGACGGCAACCGCCTGAACCGGTTGCGGCATTCGGGTGAGTCGCGGTATCTGCGCGGATCTCGCCGTCTCACTACGTGGTGAGGGTTGAACCGCCGCAACCGTCCCCGAAGGGGGTCGTCATGTCAGAGCCGACGAGCGCCGAGACCACTGGTCGCTACCTGGTGCTCCTAGAGAACAACTCCACCGCCGCGGGTGTGCGCGAACTGGACCGCGTGGCCGGGATCCAGGTCGCGACCACGACCGACACCGTCGCCGAGCAGATCGCGGGCGCGGACGGGGTGATCTTCCACGAGCTGGGCATCGCTCTCGTGGACGCCTCCCCCGACCAGCTCCCCGGCCTGAACCGCGCGGTCGACGAGCCCGGTCCGGTGCTCGCCGTGGAGGCCGAGCGGATCGTGCACGCCATCACCGCGACGGACGCGGCGACCGGCACGGCCACCGTCGACGAGAGCGTGTTCACCTGGGGCTTGCAGGCCGTGGGCGCGAACCTCAGCACCGCCACCGGCAAGGGGGTCCGGGTCGCGGTGCTGGACACCGGTTTCACCGTCGCGCACCCCGACTTCGCCGGCCGCACCGTCACCACGAGTTCGTTCGTCACCGGCGAGACCGTCGACGACGCGCACGGCCACGGCACGCACTGCATCGGCTCGTCCTGCGGTCCGCGCAAGCCCGCGACCGGTCCCGGCTACGGCGTCGCGTACGAGGCGGAGATCTTCGCGGGCAAGGTGCTCGGCAACTCGGGCTCCGGTTCCGACGGCGGCATCCTGGCGGGCATCGAGTGGGCCATCGCCAACGGGTGCGCGGTCATCTCGATGTCGTTGGGCGCCACCATCCGCCCCGGTACGCCGTACTCGGCGATCTTCGAGCAGGCGGCGTCGCGCGCGCTGGCCAAGGGGACCTTGATCATCGCCGCTGCCGGCAACGACAGCCGACGGCCCGGCGCCGTCGCTCCTGTCGGACACCCGGCGAACTGCCCGTCGATCATGGCGGTCGGGGCTGTCGACGTGCAGCGGGCGATGGGTTTCTTCTCGTGCGGGACCGTGGACACGATCGGTGCCGTGGACGTGGTCGCGCCCGGTGTGGACGTGTACTCCAGTTGGAACGTCGGGGGCACGAAGAGGTTGCAGGGCACCAGCATGGCCACGCCGCACGTCGCCGGGGTCGCCGCTCTGATGGCGGAGAAGCACGGGGCGCGTGGGTTCGAGCTGTGGGCGAGGCTGTCGCAGACGGCTCGCCGACTGCCCTTGCCGTCCACGGACGTGGGAGCGGGATTGGTGCAGGCTCCCTGATCAACGGCTGCCCGCCGTCGTAGGGAGCAGAGGGGGTTCGGGGGTTTCCTCGGAGGGTTAGGGACGGGGTTGACGTCTCGTCGTTAGCAAAACGGGCGCACGCAACTGGACCCGGCACAGACCTCCCCCGCCGCCCCGATCCGAAGCGCCCTCCTCTTTGATCTTGGCTTGTCAAGGCATCTTTCCCGCCTTGACAAGCCAAGATCAAAGATTGAGATAATTGCGCGAGCGGGGTGACGGGGGAACCACCTCAAGCGTGCGGGCCCGAGCAGGCAGTCAGTCCAGGAGGGCGACCGGGCTCCCAGCGGCGGTGTGGCCAATTTGACTTGGGGCCCCTAGATTTGCCCCTTGATCGGGCTAAAAGGCAGTGCCCGAAAG
>DATMCA010001601.1:0-2383 GCA_035559015.1 Umezawaea sp.
CCTGGCACCGGCTGATGGAGACCGCCGTGGGGCACGGGCTGCACGCGGCGCCGTGGCGCGACGAGCGGCCAGGCGCGCACCTGGCGCGGGCGGCGAAGATGTTCGTCTGGAACCAGGCCGAGGCGGGCCACGGCTGCCCGATCTCGATGACCTACGCCGCCGTCCCGGCGCTGCGGACCACCCCGGAGCTGGCCGAGCGGTTCGAACCGCTGCTCGCCGCTACGGAGTACGACTTCGGCCTGCGCGCGCCCGAGGGCAAGCGGGGGCTCATCGCGGGCATGTCGATGACCGAGAAGCAGGGCGGCTCGGACGTCCGGGCGAACACGACCACGGCTCAGCCGGCGGGCGACGGGACGTACGTCCTGACCGGGCACAAGTGGTTCACCTCGGCGCCGATGTCCGACCTGTTCCTCACACTCGCCCAAGCCCCCGGCGGGCTGTCCTGCTTCCTGCTGCCCAGGGTCCTGCCCGACGGCACGCGCAACGCGATGTTCCTCCAGCGCCTCAAGGACAAGCTCGGCAACAAGTCGAACGCGTCCGCGGAGCTGGAGTACGACGGCGCGGTCGGCTGGCTCGTCGGCGAGGAGGGCCGCGGCGTGCGGACCATCATCGAGATGGTCAACATGACCCGGCTGGACTGCGTGGTCGGCAGCGCGTCCGGGATGCGCTTCGGCCTGGCCCAGGCGACCCACCACGCGGCGCACCGCAAGGCGTTCGGCAGCTACCTGGTCGACCAGCCGCTGATGCGCAACGTGCTGGCGGACCTGGCCGTCGAGTCCGAGGCGGCCACGGCGGTGGCGATGCACCTGGCGGGCACGACCGGCGCGTTCCGCAGGCTGGCGCTGGCCGTGACGAAGTACTGGGTGTGCAAGCGCGGTCCCGTGCACGCGGCCGAGGCCCTGGAGTGCCTGGGCGGCAACGGGTACATCGAGGACTCGGGGATGCCGAGGCTGTTCCGCGAGTCGCCGCTGATGTCCATCTGGGAGGGCTCGGGCAACGTCGCCGCGCTGGACGTGCTGCGCGCGATGGGCCGGGAACCGGAGTCCGTGCAGGCGTTCTTCGCCGAACTCGACACCGCGCGCGGCGCCGACCGGAGACTGGACGCGGCGATCGACGACCTGCGCGCCGACCTGTCGGACACCGCCGAGCTCGAACTGCGGGCGCGGCGGCTCGTCGAGCGGATGGCGTTGGCGTTGCAGGGATCCCTGCTCGTGCGGTTCGGCCACCCGGCCGTCGCAGACGCGTTCTGCGCGTCCCGGCTGGCAGGCGACTGGGGCATCGCGTTCGGCACGCTCCCCAGGGGCGTGGACACCGGCGCGATCATCGAACGCGGGCTGCCGAAACCTTGACCGTCGAGAGCGGGAGGCTGCTGGACATCCTGGCGGACGAGGTCCGCCGCCTAGGCGTGCTGTCACGCGGCGACCTCTCCGCGCCCGTGCCGACGTGCCCCGGCTGGACGGTCGGCGACCTCGTGGAGCACGTCGCACGCGGCTTCCGAACGGTCGTCGGCAAGGAAGCGGACCCGCTGGACGTCGCTCCGCCCGTGGCGCTGGACCAAGCCTATGGGGCGCTGGCTGCGGCGTTCGCCGAGCAGCCGGACCGGTTCTGGATCCGGCGGATGGCGCAGGAAGCGGCGATCCACCGGTTCGACGCCGAACTGGCACTCGGAGCCCCGCTGACGCCGTTCCCGGAGGACTTCGCGGCCGACGCGGTGGGCGAGATGCTGGACGTGTTCCTGAAACGGGAGACGCACACCTGGCCACAGGACTACGCCCCAGATCTGACCGAGTGGGGGACGCACTGGTTGCGGGTCGCGAACTGGCGGGTGGACGTTCATCCGACGGGGGTGGAGGTGGCGCCGATCGAGTCCGTTGACGCGGATGCTTCTGTGCTCGGTAGGCCTGGGGCGGTGCTGCTGTGGCTGTACAACCGGGGTGAGGATGTGGTTGTCAGCGGTGATCTGGAGCGGGTGGCGCAGGTGCGGCGGTTGTTGACTACGGCGGTGAACGCGACTTGAGCGGCCGGTCGTTGTAGTCGATCGGCGAACTCGGCTGCTGTGGGGCCCAGGAGGGTGAACCTCATGCGCCGTCGGGGTCACCCAGCCGCGTCTCTGGCGCGGTGGGCCGAACTGCTCTGTCCGTCTCGCATTGCGTGGTCGATTTTACTTGGGGTTTTTGGCGCTAAAATTAGTCGGGCGGCAAGCTTTACACCTGCCGTTTTGGTCCGACTAGCGCCAAAAAGAGGCTCTTGATACCTATGTGTGGGTGCGGTCGGGTAGATCGGGGCGGTAGCCGCCCAACGCGAGCAGTGCCAGGGAGATCAGGGCGTCGGGATGCCTGAACCCGAACGCCATCCGGGTCAGTAGTCGGATCTTGGTGTTGGT
>DATMCA010001602.1:0-3473 GCA_035559015.1 Umezawaea sp.
GGCTCGAACTCGCGCTGCGCACGCAGCGCGCCGCGCACGATGCGACCCGAGGGTGGATCTCCTGATGGACCTCAACCGGCTGACCCAGAAATCCCAGCAGGCCCTTGCCGCGGCGCAGGACGCCGCGACCCGGGCAGGCCATGTCGAGGTCGACTCGCTGCACCTGCTGCTCGCGCTGCTCCAGCAGCCCGACGGGCTCGTGCCTCGGCTGCTCGACGCGATGGGCACCGACGTGGAGCGGCTGACCGCCGACGTCGAGGCGGAGCTGCAGCGCATCCCGCGCTCGACGGGCGCAGGCGGCGCCCCGCAGGGCCAGGTCGTGGTCTCGGCGCGGTTGGCGGCGCTCCTCGACGAGGCCGACAAGGAGGCGCGGCGGCTCTCCGACGAGTACGTCTCCGTCGAGCACCTGCTGGTGGCCATGGTGGCCGAAGCCGAACGCAGCCCGGCCGGACGGGTGCTGGCCCGGCACGGCATCACCCGCGACGCGTTCCTCGGCCAGCTCGCCGCGGTGCGCGGCAACCAGCGCGTCCGGTCGGCCACCCCGGAGGGCACCTACGAGGCGCTGGCCAAGTACGGACAGGACCTGGTCGCGGCCGCTCGTTCCGGGCAGCGGGATCCGGTGATCGGCCGCGACGCCGAGATCCGTCGGGTGATCCAGATCCTGTCCCGCAAGTCCAAGAACAACCCGGTGCTCATCGGCGACCCCGGCGTCGGGAAGACCGCGATCGTCGAGGGCCTGGCCCAGCGGATCGCCCATGGCGACGTCCCGGAGGGGCTGCGGGACCGCACCGTCTTCGCCCTCGACATGGGTCTGCTGGTGGCCGGCGCGAAGTACCGCGGCGAGTTCGAGGAGCGCCTGCAGGCGGTGTTGGCCGAGGTGAAGGCCGCCGAAGGGCGGATCCTGCTGTTCCTCGACGAGCTGCACACGGTGGTCGGCGCAGGCGCGGCCGAGGGCAGCATGGACGCCGGCAACATGCTCAAGCCGATGCTCGCCCGGGGCGAACTGCACATGATCGGCGCAACGACCCTCGACGAGTACCGCAAGCGCGTCGAGGCGGACGCCGCACTGGAGCGCCGCTTCCAGCCCGTGTACGTCGAGGAGCCGAGCGTCGAGGACACCGTGTCGATCCTGCGCGGGCTGCGCGAGCGGTTCGAGGTGTTCCACGGCGTGCGGATCCAGGACGTGGCCCTGATCGCCGCGGCCACCCTCTCGCACCGCTACCTGACCGAACGGTTCCTGCCCGACAAGGCCATCGACCTCGTCGACGAGGCGTGCGCCCGGCTGCGCACCGAGATCGACTCGATGCCCGCCGAGCTGGACGAGATCACCCGCAAGGTGCTTCGGCTGGAGATCGAGGATGCCGGGCTGGCCAAGGAGGACGAGCCGGCGAGCAGAGCCCGGCTCGACCAGCTGCGCGCCGAGCTGGCCGACCTGCGGGCGCAGGCCGACGCCATGCGGGCCCAGTGGGAGGCCGAGCGGCAGGCCATCCGGCGGGTCCAGGAGCTGCGAGCCGAGCTGGAGCGGGTTCGCCACGAGGTCGAGGAGGCCGAGCGCAGCTACGACCTGAACCGCGCCGCCGAGCTGCGCTACGGCCAGCTCGCCGAGCTGGAGCGACGCCTGCAGTCCGAGGAGGCCCGGCTGTCGGCCAAGCAGGGCGAGCGCCGGCTGCTACGCGAGGTTGTCACCACCGAGGAGATCGCCGAGATCGTCTCGCTGTGGACGGGCATCCCGGTGGCCCGGCTCACCGAGAGCGAGCGGGAGAAGCTGCTGCGCCTGGACGAGGTGCTGCACGAGCGGGTCGTCGGCCAGTACGAGGCGGTCCAGGCGGTCGCGGACGCCCTGATCAGGGCCCGGTCGGGGGTGAAGGACCCGCGCAGGCCGACCGGCTCGTTCCTGTTCCTCGGCCCGACCGGGGTGGGCAAGACGGAGCTGGCCCGCACGCTCGCCCAGGCCCTGTTCGACTCGGAAGAGAACATCGTCCGGCTCGACATGAGCGAGTACCAGGAGCGGCACACCGTGTCCCGGCTGGTCGGTGCCCCGCCCGGCTACATCGGCTACGACGAGGGCGGCCAGCTCACCGAGGCGGTCCGCCGGCGGCCCTACGCGGTGGTGCTGTTCGACGAGATCGAGAAGGCGCACGCCGACGTGTTCAACACGCTGCTGCAGGTCCTGGACGACGGCCGGCTCACCGACGCGCAGGGCCGCACGGTCAACTTCCGCAACACCGTGATCATCATGACGTCGAACATCGGATCGCAGTACCTCCTCGACGGCGTCACCCCCGACGGGCAGCTCAAGCCGGACGCGCGTGACCTGGTGCTGGCCGAGCTGCGCTCCCACTTCCGCCCCGAGTTCCTCAACCGGATCGACGACACGGTGCTGTTCACCCCGCTCACCCCGGCCCAGATCGAGCGCATCGCGGAACTGCTCATCGATGACCTGCGCCGCAGGCTGGCCGCCCGCGACCTGACCCTGGAGGTGAGCTCGGCGGCGCTGATCCACATCGCCCGGGCGGGATACGACCCGGTGTACGGGGCCCGGCCGCTGCGCCGCTACATCGCCCACGAGGTGGAGACCAGGATCGCCAGAGCCCTGCTGCGCGACGCGGTGCCGGACGGCGCGACGATCCACCTGGACCTCGGCGAGGGCGGCGAGCTGGTCGTCTCCCACGAGGTCCCGGCCGGGGCGGCGGCATGACCGCCGATGCCGCTGTGCGCCGGACGGTCGTCACCTGCCCGCACTGCGGCAAGCGCAACCGGGTGCCGTCGGTGGCCGACGGGGTCCCCCGCTGCGGCAACTGCCACAACTCGCTGCCGTGGATCGCGGAGGCGGGCGACGACGACTTCGCCGCGATTGCCGAGCGGGCGTCGATCCCGGTGCTGGTGGATTTCTGGGCGCCCTGGTGCGGTCCGTGCCGCATGGTCAGCCCCGCGCTGGAACAGCTGGCCACGGAACGGGCCGGCGTGATCAAACTCGTCAAGGTCGACGTCGACCGGGCTTCTGCGCTCGGCCAGCGGTTCCAGATTCAGGCGGTACCCACCCTGCTGATGCTGCGCGGCGGCGAGGTCGCCGCCCGCCAGGCGGGGGCCGCCCCGGTGGCGGTGTTGCGGCGCTGGCTGGACGACGCCCTCACCGAACCGAAGCCCTCAGCAAAGGAGGAGCCGTCATGAATCGGCACGACCTCGCCTGGCAGCTGCCGTTGCGGCTGACCGCAGGCACGTTCGTCCTGGACTCGGGCCTGCACAAGCGGGATCCCGACGAGGAGACGGCGAAGCACCTGCACGGCTTCGCGAGCGGGGCCTACCCGTTCCTCGCCGCCGTCGAGCCGGTCACCTTCACCAAGGCGCTGGCCGCGGCGGAGCTGCTGATCGGGGCCGCGCTCGTCATCCCGGTCGTCCCGGCACGACTGGCCGGTCTCGGGCTCATCGGCTTCGGAGCCGGGCTGCTCGGCCTGTACGCGCGGACCCCCGGG
>DATMCA010001603.1:0-3704 GCA_035559015.1 Umezawaea sp.
AGAACGCGTTGCCGAGCCCCCAGACCGCTCGCAGCCCGACCAGTTGACCGATCGAGCCTGCCATCGCGCAGGCCAGCGTGGCCAGGACGATCAGCACGAGGCCGGTGAGGACGGTGCGCTTGGCGCCGAACCGGGCGGCCATCGCGCCGGTGAAGAGCATCGCCAGCACCTGCACGCCCAGGTACGACGAGAAGAGGAGGGTCACCTGGGAGGGCGTGGCGTGCAGGCCCTCCGCGATGGACAGCAGGATCGGGTCGACCAGGCCGATGCCCATGAAGGCGATCACCGCGGCGAACGCGGTGATCCACACCGGGCGGGGCTGGCCCTTGATCGCGTCGAGGAGTTTCGGGTGTTCGCTCACAGTTAGTCAGGCTAACTTATTTTGCTTCGCTAACCTAAGTATATTGGCTCACAGGTACGGTCATCACCGTGGAAGCAGTGGTTTTCGACCTGGACGGCGTACTGGTGGACTCCGAACGCATGTGGGACGAGGTGCGGCAGACGTTCGCCGCCACCCACGGCGGCACGTGGCTACCCGACTCGACCCGCGCGATGCAGGGCATGAGCACCCCCGAATGGGCCTCCTACCTGGTCGAACAGGTAGGCGTGCAGCTCACTCCGGAGCAAACCGCGGCCGGCGTGGTAGACGAGATGGCCACCCGCTACGCCCAGGGCCCACCCGTGATCGACGGAGCGGTGAACGCGGTCCGCGCCGTCGCCGCCCGCTACCCAGTCGCCATCGCCAGCTCGTCCCCACCCATCCTGATCAGGGCTTTCCTGGAGGCGACCGGCCTGTCCAGCCTGGTACCGGTGGCCTTGTCCAGCGAACAGACCGGCGCGGGCAAACCCGCCCCCGACGTCTACCTGGCCGCCGCCCGCGAACTCGGCGTGGACGCCACCAAGTGCGCCGCCGTGGAGGACTCCACCAACGGCCTCCGCTCCGCCCTGGCAGCGGGCATGACGGTCTACGCCATCCCCAACCCGCACTTCCCGCCGGACGAGACGGTGCTCAAGGACGTGACGGTCGTCAACTCCATCACCGAACTACCGACCGCACTGCCTTAACCCCGCACCTCGGAACCCGCAGTTGGTTCCACGTGAAACCGCCCACGCGACGCCGGATCCACAAAGCTCAACGCCGCCAACCCGACCGCGAAGCACGTCATGGCCACGACCCCCTTCGGCCAGTAGATGTGGCTGTCCAGGAACAGGTACGCCCCGAACAGCAGCACCACCCCTCCCGGAGCCGCCTTCCACCCGGCCCGCGGCGCGATTCCGGCGATGAGCAGCGCGGACGCGACCAGGAAGCACCACGCCCCCGGCGTGCCCAGCGCGTTGCCGACGTCGAACAGCGGGTCGATCACCGGCGTGCGCCCGTTCTGCGCGATGGCCATCGCCCCGCCGCCGACCCCGGCGATCGTGTCCAACGCCCCGTACAGCACCGCGTAGGCGAACGCCGCCACCCTCCCCGCCCAGCGGATCACCGGCGGGCTGGAGTCCAGCAGCACCCACACCGCCGCCGCGAGCAGCGGGAACACGAAGGCCAGTGCGATGTGCATGTCCCGCCAGTGGTGCGCGGTGGAGGCGTCCAAGTACTGCGGGTGCGTGAGCCCGACAGCGGCGAGGACCAGACCAGGTAGCGCGACCAGCGCCGTGCGGATGTGCATCGGCCCACGCTAGTGGCCGACGGCCCCGGAACCGCGAGACGTCACACTCCCGAAAGGACCTCGACGCACCTAGTGTCCCGACCATGACTGATCGAGTTGCGGTGGTGACCGGCGCAGCCCAGGGCATGGGTCGTCGGATCGCCGAAGTCCTGACCACCGACGGCTACGCCGTAGTCGGCTTCGACCTCCAACAAACCGACAACGGGATCACGGGAAACGTGGCCAACGCCGCCGACGTGACCCGCTTGGCCGACCACGTCCACACCCACTACGGCCGCATCGACGTCCTGGTCAACAACGCAGGCATCGCGGGCATCGTCCCCTTCGAGGACACCTCGCTGGAACTCTGGCAACGCATCATGGAGGTCAACCTCACCGGCCCGTTCCTCCTCAGCCAGGCCTTCGGCCGGACCATGCTCACCCAGGGCACCGGATCCATCGTCAACATCGCCTCGGTGGCGGGCCTGAGCGGCGTGGCCGACCGCGCCGCGTACAACACCAGCAAGCACGGCCTGATCGGCATGACCAGGACCCTCGCCGTGGAGTGGGGTGGCCGGGGTGTGCGGGTCAACGCGGTGTGCCCCGGCTGGGTCAAGACGGAGATGGACGTCGCGTCCCAGGCAGGGGGCCACTACGTCGACGCCGACATCACCGAGCACGTCCCGGCGGGCCGGTTCGCCGTCCCGGACGACATCGCCCAGGCCGTGGCGTTCCTCGCCGACCCCGCGCGCAGCGGCTTCATCAACGGCGTGGCGCTCCCCGTCGACGGCGGTTGGACCGCCGACGGGTCCTGGCGGTCGCTCCGGCTGTCGAAGCGCTAGACCCCTTGCCAGGGCGTGCAGACCTCGTACTGCTTGGACCCGAACTCGGTCCACCCGGTGGCGCACGCCCGCACGGCACGGGTGTCCGCGTCGATGCGACCCGAGCCGCTGACCGCCTTCAGCTCACCGGTGCCGGACGTGGTCTTCTCGGCCATCGTGATCGGCTCCGGCCACTGTTCGCGGCGCTGCTGGACGAACACCCTCAGCCACGCGGGCGCGGCCGGGTCGGCCGACAGGAAACGGCCGCTCGCGGCGAAGTCCTTGTCGGTGACGGCCACGACTTCGGCGCACAGCTCGTTCTTGTCCGACGTCGGCGGTTGCAGGCACGTCGGAGCGTCGGTCGCGGCGGTTGCGGCGGGCGTGAGCAGGCCGGTCAGGAACACGGCCACCAGAACTGGCTTCAGCATGAGAAGAACCCCCTGCGCCGCAGGTTAGTGACCTGCGGCGCAAGGGGTGTACGGAGAACGTGCGACTAGCGCTCGACGTCACCGCGGATGAAGGCCTCCACGGCGAGGTGCGCCTCGGAGTCGGAGTACTGCTCCGGCGGCGACTTCATGAAGTACGAGGACGCCGACAGGATCGGGCCGCCGATGCCGCGGTCGAGGGCGATCTTCGCGGCGCGCACGGCGTCGATGATGATGCCCGCCGAGTTCGGCGAGTCCCACACCTCCAGCTTGTACTCCAGGCTCAGCGGCACGTCGCCGAAGGCGCGGCCCTCCAGGCGCACGAACGCCCACTTGCGGTCGTCCAGCCACGCCACGTAGTCCGACGGGCCGATGTGGACGTTGCGCTTGCCGAGATCGCGGTCGATCTGGGACGTGACGGCCTGCGTCTTGGAGACCTTCTTGGACTCCAGGCGCTCCAGTTCCTTCATGTTGAGGAAGTCCATGTTGCCGCCCACGTTCAGCTGCATGGTGCGGTCCAACTGGACACCGCGGTCCTCGAAGAGCTTCGCCAGCACGCGGTGCGTGATGGTCGCGCCGACCTGGGACTTGATGTCGTCGCCGACGATCGGGACGCCCGCGGCGCGGAACTTCTCGGCCCACACCGGGTCGGAGGCGATGAACACGGGCAGCGCGTTGACGAAGGCCACGCCGGCGTCGATCGCGCACTGGGCGTAGAACTTGTCGGCCTGCTCGGAGCCCACCGGCAGGTACGAGACGAGCACGTCGACGCGCGCCTCGCGCAGCGCGGCGGCGACGTCGACCGCCGGCTC
>DATMCA010001604.1:0-17609 GCA_035559015.1 Umezawaea sp.
CCGACCACACCAGGACCCACACGGCGTTGTCACCGACCGGACCGCCCAGCATCAGGGCGCGCGAGGCGTCCATCAGCTGCGCCACCGGGTTCACGTCCACCCAGGACTGCAACCAGCCGGGCATGGTCTCCTTGGGGGCGATCATGCTGGTGCCGAACGTCAGCGGGAACAGGATCAGGAACGCCGTGCCCTGCACCCCGCCCGGCGACCGCATCAGCATCCCTATCAGCACGAACGCCCAGCTGAGGCAGAACGCGAAGAACACCGTCAGCAGGCACGCGACCAGCACCTCGAAAGCGCTGGTGTGGAACCGGAAGCCCATGATCGACCCGAACGCCAGCAGCGACACGATGGCGACGACGTACCGGATCAGGTCGCCCGCCACCGAGCCGATCAGCGGCGCGGACCGGCCGATCGGCAGGCTGCGGAACCGGTCGAACACGCCCTTGCCGATGTCGGTGTTGAGGTTCACGCCGGTCGCCATCCCGGCGAACATCACCGTCTGCACCATGATCGCGGGCAGCAGGAACTGGAGGTAGTCCCCGGTGCTGCCGGAGATCGCGCCGCCGAGCAGGTAGACGTACACCAGCACGAAGATGATCGGCTGGAGCGTCACGTCGAGCAGCTGCTCGGGGGTGCGGAGCGTCTTGAGCACGCTGCGCTTCGCCAGGGCGAAGCTGTGCCGGACGAGCCCGAACGGCCGTGGCGCGATGCGCGCGGGAGCCGTGAGCGGCGGGCCGGCCTCGTGTTCGCGCTCGTGTTCGGCGACGGCGGTCATGCCGCTTCCTCCTTCGTGTGGTGGCCGGTGAGCGTGAAGAAGACCTCGTCCAGGCTGGGCAGTCGCAGCGACAGCTCCGTGACCGGGATCCGTTCCACCGCAAGGCGTCGGACGATCTCGGTGAACGCCGCGTCGCCGTCGACCGGAACCGTCAGCACCCCTCGTGCCGGCGATTCCACCTTCCGCCCCGCGACCGCGGCGATGATCGCCTCGGCGGCCGGGAGGTGCGCCGGGTCGG
This sequence comes from Umezawaea sp., assembly GCA_035559015.1. Lineage (GTDB taxonomy): Bacteria > Actinomycetota > Actinomycetes > Mycobacteriales > Pseudonocardiaceae > Umezawaea. The sequence goes on from DATMCA010001604.1 coordinate 1,017, forward strand.
ACGGCCGGACCAGCACCGTCTGCCCGCCCACGACCCGCTTGAGCTCGCCCGGCGACCCGTTGGCGATCACCTTGCCGTGGTCGATCACCGAGATGGTGTCGGCGAGCGCGTCGGCCTCCTCCAGGTACTGCGTGGTCAGCAGCACCGTCACGCCGTCGTCCGCGAGGGCGCGGACCATCGTCCACACGTCCTCGCGCTTCGCCGGGTCGAGCCCGGTCGTCGGCTCGTCCAGGTAGATGACGTCCGGCCGCCCGACCAGGCTCGCGGCCAGGTCCAGCCGCCGCCGCATCCCGCCCGAGTAGGCCTTCACCTGCTTGCCCGCCGCCTCGGACAACCCGAACCCGGCCAGCAGCTCGACCGCCCGCGCCTTCGCGTCCGGCGTCCGCAGGTCCAGCAACTGCCCGATGAGAACCAGGTTCTGCAGGCCGGTCAGGTCCTCGTCGACCGACGCGTACTGCCCGGTCAACCCGATCAGCCGCCGCACCCTGGCGGCGTCCTTCACCACGTCCAGCCCACCGACGACCGCCCGCCCCGCGTCCGGCCTGAGCAGGGTCGCCAGGATCCTCACCGCTGTCGTCTTCCCCGCCCCGTTCGGCCCCAGCACCCCCAGCACGCTGCCCCGCTCGGCCCGCAGGTCGATCCCCGCCAGCGCCGTCGTCTTCCCGTAGCGCTTGACCAGGCCCTCGGCCTCGAAAGCCAATGGCATCGACGTTCCCCCTCCGATTTCGTGTCGAACGGGAATCAGCCTGCTTATCGGCCGTGTCAGATCCGGCACAGCGGTGTGTCACGCCATGTCGACGCGGCACGGCGTCCGCAGAAATCGGGTTAACCCGACGGTGATTTTCGACCACACGCGGTGTCCCACCAGGCCGTTCAACACACGAAGAATTACACCCGATGGTGTGACAACTCTTCAGTAGGTCTATTTGCGCTCTACGTTTTCGACAACTGGCGCCAACCGGAGGAGACGGGGACCTTGGCGAGCCGAACAGCCACCACCATGACGGCCATCCAGGACGAGATCGCCGAACGACTCCGCTTCGCGCAAGGCCTGCTCACCACGGGCAGGCTGACCACCGGCGTCTGGCCGAAGTGCTGCGCCTGGCTGCTCCGCACCTCCCTGGAACGCTCGGTCGCAGCCCTCCACCGCGCCCACCGCGAACCCAGCATCAGCATGCGAACAGACCTGCTCACCCTCCCCCTCTACGTGGACCAACCCCTCGCCAGCCACACGGCCCGCCTGTGGGGGACCCTGAGCGTCGTCGCCAACCACACCGACTACGCCCAAGCCCCGACGGTCGACGAACTACGCGGCTGGCACACCGAAACGGCCGCCGTGACCGAAGGCCTGCTGACCGCACTGCGGACGGCCGGTGACCACGTCGGCAGGCGGGTCGGGTGAGCACCGCGTTCACCACGAATCGTCCCGAAGAACGCTGTTCCCGCCGAAGTCGTCGTCTTCCACGGCCGACCGCGCGGCATCGCCTCGAGCGATGTCCAGCAGCGGCTCTTGGTGGGGCTGATTCACCTCAAGCTCCCGGGTGGTCGTACGCGCCGGCGGGCAGAGGGTGTTCCTTCATGTCATGCAGGTTGCTCAGGTAGCCGGCGATGATTCCGGTCGCACCGGTGCAAATGGTCCACGCCATACCGTGCGCCTTGCAGATGTCGCCCCAGACGCTGATCGCCTTGATGGCCGTGGCCACCATGGCCGCACCACCCGCGATGGCTCCGACGACCGTCCACGAAGACGCCGCCGCGACCGCGGCTTCGATCGCCCACGCGATGATCAGGTCGAGGAGCAGCTCAAGCAAGCTGACCAATGTCTTGGCGACACCCCACACCCCGTACGCCGCCTGTTCGAACTGTTGACCAACGCTGTTCAGCGCGGTGATCTGCAAGCGCAACGCAGCGGGCAGCTTGTCGAATTACGCAGCAGCCGCACTGGCCGCGTTGCCCTCCCAGGTCTTGAACACCTCGGCCGAACCACCGTCGACAACACTCGCGAAGGACTCGTTGAACTTCGCCAGGTTCTTCAACGCGCTACCAGCTTTGGCCACGGCCTCCCAGTCGCCCGCGATCTCCTTGGCGACCCATTCAGCGGGGTTGACGCCGAACAATTCTTGGCACCCGACGTACACCCGGTGACCAAGGCTGAAGTAGTCCGGGAAGGAGAGGATCTTGTCGAAGGCGATACATGGCTGCTGTCTTGTGCAGCTCTTCGGCGGACTTCGCGACCACCTTCATGAGCTGGTCGAGGCTGCCGGCGACAGCTGGCTTCGCGTCGTTGTTGGCATTGGCAATGGTGAAGAAAGGATCAGCTTTGAACGCCATCACGCTCCCCACTCGAATTGAGCACATGGTGCTCGAACCGTCACGTAAGGTAGCCGACTGAACCGTCGACCGCAGGCGTTTCGACCGAGGGGACACCCCATGCAGGCGCAGCCGCACGACAACGGAGCCCGATCACCCCAAACCCGCGGCGTCTACCGCTGGGGGCTGCTCTTCCGCGTCCTCTGGATCGCCGTGTTCGCCCCGATCCTGGTCGGCCTCCTCATCGCGGGCGTGCTCGGCCACTGGGTGTTCTTGATCGTCTTCGCACTCTGGCTCGGCGCCTTGGCCTGCGTGCTCCGAGCCGAAGCGTTGAACGCACGAGCACGTGCCATGGCTTCACCGGACGCCCGACTGCTGGGGGCAAGGGCGGGATGGGCCCTCATCGCCTTGGTGCTGATCTTCGGCAGCGGCGGACTCATCCGCCTGGTCCTCGGTTCAGCGGGGTGACCACTCAGTCCGAGTGGACTTTCGGTCAGCCATCTCCAAAGGTGAATTCACCCGAAAGAGTGCCCGCCGGCATAACCAGACCTTTAGAGCCACGATATTTGCGGATTGACGACCGGCCTGCGGTCACTCGGCTTCGTAATTCTTGAACAGCGGGACCATTCCCTTGCTCCTCCGCTAGTCTCCCGAACGGGAGCGCACTCTCAGCGACGAGTCAAACGCGGAGGGTGCGCGGGGAGGAACGAGGGGATTTTCGACATGCCGGTGGGGAACTACAACTTCGACGCCCAGTCGCACCAGCAGCTCTACGACAAGATCCACCGGGAGACCGGGGCTGGCGTAGCGGACGCGACCAACAACGCGTGGCTGTCGTTCCGCGCCGTCATGGGCAACGCGAGGTCGAACGTCGAGTCGGCCGTCCGGGACGCGAAGGCCACGTGGACCGGTTCGGCGAACGAGTCGTTCAGCGGCGGCATGGCGCCCCTGGTGCAGTGGGCCGAGAACGCCCGCGCGGCGGGGGTGGACAGTCACAACGCGTTCCTGGCCCAGCGGTCGCACTACAGCGGCACCAAGGAACGGATGCCCGAGCCGGTCCAGGTGACGTCGACCGCGAACGACGACTTCTTCGGGATTCCCGCGGGGTTCACGCACCTGGTCGGCGGCCAGACCGATCAGGACGTCGAGGAGCAGCGGGCCAACGAGGCCAAGCGCGAGGCCGTGCGGATGATGACCGGCTACCAGGGCGACGCGGGTGAGGCGGTGTCGAACATCGGCACGTTCACCCCGCCGCCGACCGTCACCCTCGACGTGCCCGCGCCCACGGTCGAGCAGTCCCCTGAGCAGCGGCAGTACGGGCAGGAGTTCAACGCCCGCTCCAACACCGCGGACATCGGCGGCACGAGCACCCCGTCGTCCACGCCGTCGGCCTCGGACACCGTGACGCCGCCTCCCACCTTCCGACAGGGCGACCAGGGCACGACGCACCTGTCCGACGCGGTCGGACCGCCGATGACACGGCCCGAACCGCTGCCGGTCACCACCCCCACGCCACCCGGCTCTACTCATCTGCCACCCGCCACCGGTTTTCCTCTCACGGGCCCGCTCGGCAACCCGACCGGTCGCGGTGGTCCAGGAGGGGGCCCCATGAGCAGGCCTCCTGTCAGCGGTTCACGCACAGGCTCGGGCGCTCCACGCGGCTTCGGACCGGGAGGTGGCTCTCCCAGGACAGGCGGACCATCACTGCCCGGCCAGTCCGGCCAGCAACCCGGCGGCCAGTTCGGGCGCGGCACGTCGTCCGGTGTGGGCGACGCACACGTGGCCGGTCGACCAGGTGCGGTAGGCGCCGGTGCCAGGGGTGGCGCGGCGGGCGTGGGCATGGGCGGCGCTTCTCAACGCGGGCAGGGCGAGGACGACATCGAGCACAAGTCCGCCGAGTACCTGCAAGAACTCGGTGACGTGTGGGGTGAGAACGACGTCCTGGTCGCTCCCCCGGTGATCGGGGACGACAACCGATGAGTCGATTCGTGCTGTCCCGCCTGGAGTACGACCTGTGCTGGGACCACCTCCGCCTCGGCGAACACCCGACCGCGCTCACGATCGCGGGCCACGGCGCGACGATGGACGAACGCCGTGAACTGTTCCACGGAGCCTGGAAATCCCTGTCCGACAAGGGTTTGGTCGACCGCACCGAACTGCACCCGGCACTCGCCGCGCGCCTGCGGATCGTCGCCCGACCGGAAGTCGAACTGGACGCGAGGCTGCGCCTGGACCCGAACGGCCCGCGCGCGAAAGCTCTGGGGGCAACGGTCGGCAGGCACGCGGTCGTCGCCGTGCTCACCTCGGAGCACCTGACCCTCGACGCCGTGGAACCGGACAGGCTGGCCGCGTCGGTGGTCGGACTCCTGCCGCCCGTCGCCACCCCCCGGTCACGGTCGATCACCATTCCAGCCGACGTCCTGGACCGCGCGGCCACGGCGGCGGGCGAGTCACCGACCAAGTTCGAGTCCGCCCTGCGCGAAGGCGGGCTCATCCCGCATGACGCTCGGCAGGTCGTCTCGGTGCTGGGCGGCGTCGTCGCGATGGGCCAGTTCGGCGCGGCTCACCGCCCGCCCCGCCAGGGCCATCCCGGCCCTCGCCGCCGAGGCCCGTACGTCGTGTCGTTCTACGACACGACGGAAGGACGGTGGCAGTTCACCCGCCGCCGAGGCTGGGCGACGCTCGTCCCGGCCGACCACGCCCGCCTGACGACAGCGGTGAGCGAACTGCTCGCCGAAACCGTCCGATGAGCGGGGCGACCGGTGTCGCGGAAACGGCGGTGACACCGTGATCAACTTTTTACACTCGGTGACGAATTCGAAGCAGAGGGCGAAGGGGGCGACATGTCGATGCCAGGGGGTCCAGCGGTGAAGATGACGGTCAAGCCTGAAGAGGTGGTGCGCCTGAAGCACAAACTGGAAGCAGTGCGAGACAGCGTGAACGACTTTGTTCGGGATCAACGTGACGCACTTCGTGGTGTCCCGTTCGCGGACGACGAGGTGTCACAGGACGCGGCCAAGGATTTCGCCGCGAACGCTGACACCGCCATCCAGGTCGCAAGGCAGTTCATCGATGAACTGGACCGCACCATTACGGGCTTGGACCAAGCCGTCACCACCTACAACCTGACAGACGACACCCATGCCATTGCCATGCAGCAGCTCACCAAGGATCACTGACACTCATGCGCCGTTACCTGGTAGTAGCTATCTGCTTCGCGATGCTCACCGCATGCACCAACACCGAAGGCGGCACCGCCTCACCGCGATCTTCGACCATGGCGCCAGCTACGTCACATGCTTCATCTTCAACGCCGAGTGCGCCGTCGTCCAGCAGGCCACGTGAGGTCAGGCTCGACGGGAAAAAGCCGTGCGAACTGATGACCGCCGAACAACTCGCGGCAATCGCACCAACCACCGCACCGCGAGCGAACACAGCCAGCACCTTCAACTCGCCCAACTGCGACTTCAACGCGACAGGCGCTTCCTGGCGCATCACCACTGTCACAACGGAGGGCGTAGAAGCGTGGACCACTGGGAAGCGCCAGGGGCAGCCGACCGAGATACCGCCTATCGCAGGATTTCCCGCCATCACGGTTAGCCTGCCCACCGACAAGGTGGCATGCGATATTGCCATTGATGTCGCCGACGGCCAGTACCTGTACGCGGGATTCGAGGTTCGAGAAAGTTTCGCCGACAAGTTCCCCAAGCCGTGTGATGGGGCCCGGATGGTCGCCGAAGCCGCTATGCAGAACTTGACGAAGTAGCAGCCGCGTCCGTGTCGTCAGACTCCTGGTCGAGTTGGTTGGCTAGGAGTTCCGCCAGCGTCATCTCGCTGACGGGCTTGTCGTCGGGCATGGGTGCTCCTATGGGCAGGATGGGTCCGGCGGGCAGTCGGTGTTCCGGGAATCCTTGGTACAGCGCCAAAGCATCGAGCCGACGGACCTCTGGGGAAGCGAAGTGGTAGTCGCCGATGTCGAGCGACAGCCGCTCCGCCCGATACCGCTCGGCCACGTCGACCAGCAGGCCGAATAGATCCACCCCGAACGTGTCGCACAAGGTCAGCAGCGCACCGGGTGACGGACAGCGCTCACCTTGCTCGATCTTGCACAGCATGGCCGGGCTGAACCCGTGCCGCCGCGCCAACTGTGCCCGGTCGATCTTCTTGAGCGAGCGGATCGCGTGCAATCGCGCACCGAGGATTCGTTGGTATTGCAGACGTCTGGGGACCCTGTGCTTGTTCACGTGGAAGGCTTTCGATCGAACGGACGTCAGGACCGCGTCTTCGATGTGCCAACCGGCACCGGACGCGGCGCGAAGTTGGCCCGCTTCCGCCACACCGTGTCACAGCCGAGGCAGATCTTCTTGTAGCGCTTGTACTCGGCGAGCTGCGGAAAGTCTTCTCGGGTCACGGTTGTCTCGACACCGCACAAAGTGGTGACTTCCTCGCTCGGTCGCGGCGGGAACGGGTAGACAGTCAGGTCGATCGCGTGGCGCAGTCCGCCCGCGTCATGCCAGCTGAACATCGGGAACTCCTCAATGGCGTAGGGCGGAAGCGGTGCGGGCAGGAGAGCGCTCGGAGAAGCACCGCCCGCACCACTCCTGGCGGCAAGCCCGCAGCGGCAGGGCTAGCCGCCGTTCGGGAGCGCCGGTCGCACCGGCAGCAGGGCAAGCCTGATCTCTTTGCGCAGCAGGCATTCCGGCAACCCGCAGGTGGTACACGAACCCGAGAGGGTGAGGACGTGCGCCCGCAGGCACGCGGCAACCGCACCGACCAGCCGATGCGTCTCCGAACGGGCGAGACGCAGCACATCGGCGTCTTCCCCACTCTGCACGCCGGTCAGCAGCATCGTAGGGTGCTGCCTCAGCACCGCGTCTCGCTCGGATTCGTTCACTTACCGAGAATGACAGAGCGGGCATCCCGACCCCAAGAGATTGCAGTACTTCGATCGAGTGAGTTTCCGCAGCTCAACGGCTATTTAGCGATCGACTCCGCTCTACTTCCTTGCACACCTCGCAAGGAGCTGAACATGCCTAAGCAGCAGTCTGGTGTCGTCACCAGGGGAATCGGATTCGAGCTGGAACGCCTGCGCAGAGCAGCGAGCCTGACCCTGCAAGACGTGGGCGACGGGCTGGGGGTGTCGGCGAGCACCATCAGCCGTCTGGAAAACGGGAAGCGCGAGCCAACGGCCGAAGAGGTCGCGTCGATCCTGGCGATCGTGGGGGTAGTGGGCGCCGAACGGGTGCGATTGCTCGACCAAGCTCGGGGCGGAAGCGGGCTGGGACTGGTGGAGGTCAGCACACCGACCATCCAGAGCCGCACCTACCTGAACTTCGAGACTCGCGCGACGACCATCACCGATGTGGAGCCGCTGCTCGTGCCCGGATTGGCGCAGAGCCCCGACTACGCTCGCGCGATCATCTCGGGCACCCTCGTCAGCGATGACGACGCCGATATCGAGGCGCGCGTCGCACGCCGTATGGCCAGGCAGGTGATTCTCACCAGGAGGAACCCGCCGCAGCTCAACCTGATCATCACTGAGACCGCTCTACGCCTGCCTCTCGGCGGAGCGAAGGCTATGGCCCGTCAGGTCCGATACCTGCTGGATCTGGCTGAGCGGCCAAACGTGTCTTTCCACGTCCTACCCGTTTCGCTCCTCGCTCACCCGGCTCTCGATGGTTCGTTCGTACTGCTCGACTTCGGCGACGACCCATCGATCGTCTTCATCGAAGATCGCACAACAGGATTGTTCCTAGACGACAAGCGCAAGGTCGGCGTCTATAGGCTGACGGTGGAGAAGCTGACAGACATGGCGCTGGACGCCCAGGGTTCGATACAGCTCATGGCATCCATCGCTCATGATCTTGATCGAGAGTGAGGTGAGGCGCACATGATCGATCCGAACAGGTATGAGACATCGTGGCGCAAGAGCAGTTACAGCGGCAGTGATGCGAACTGCGTCGAAATTTCCTTCGGATCCGCCGTGGTCGGGGTTCGAGACTCCAAGCGACCCGAAGCCGGTCACCTCGCGGTGGACGCGACCGCCTTCCGCTCCTTCGTGAACCACATCAAGGCGAGTTGACCGGGCGGTCGGGCGGTCCGCCGCCGCCCGACCGAACTCGATCCAAATAGCCCTGAGCTGCGCCACGTCTCAACAGCTCGACAGGCCGCGGGTAGGCAGCCGCATCAGGGCCGCTCGCACTCTGTGCCGGCGTTCTCAGGATCAAGTCGCCACCCACACGGGTACCGACCGCACCGCGGTCATGCCAGGGACGTGACCATGTTGGCTCGTGCGGAACTGCTGCCCACACCAGCCGCCCCCGATTGGCAGCGCGAGGGTCTGGCGACGTCACAGCGGCGCGAACCTTCGCCCAGCGGGTACGTCGCAGCATGTCCGTCACCAGCGGCCCATAGGTCCCTTGGCCGACGTCTGCCCACGCTGGGGCCGAGACGTCACCGTTCTGGCACTCGGCTGGCAATGCCGCAGTCAGGGACAGGATCGCTTCGCTGACGTGGGTGGTGCGGCGCTGAACGTCGGGTGGCGGCGACTGCGGCGTGCCGCCACCCGACGAAACACGCTCAGATCATGTGGCTGAAGTAACCGTAGTTGCCCGCGCCGACGCTCGATTCGAGCGTGCGGATCACCGCGCGCGGGTTGTCGTTCGGGCCGGAAACGTAGAACGGCTTGCCCTCGCGGCCGAACCGGATCGGGATGGACGCGGGCGGCGGCCCCAGGTACGGCGCCGTGTCGGCGAAGTCGGCGTGCGGCTCGAAGCCGAGGCCACGTGCGTAGGCGACCGCCCCGTGCACCAGGTTTTGGGCCAGGTCGAGCGGGACGGCGAGCGGAGGGCCGTTGAAAGCGCCGAAGAACACGCGGCAGTAGTCGTCGAGGGAATCCACGCCCATGTGCAGCGGCCCGTTGGTGTTCTTGAGCCCCAGGCAGTACACGTCCACCAGGTACCCGCACACGGTGGTGCGGCTGGCGCGGTCTTGACGGGCGACCAGGACCTGGACCATGCCCTCGGTGCTCTGGTCGGCTTCGCCGTGGGGATAGGTCGCGGCCCAATCCGGGTTCTCGTCGAATCCCAGGCCCGCACTCCAGCCCTGGTTGACCCAACAGCCGATGACAGCACGGGCCGCGGGGTCTGCCGGTGTTTGGAGCGACGCGACCTTGCGAACGAGCGGAGCGACCTCCGAGGGGCGCAACCCCAGTGCTTTGGCGATCACTTTGGGCGTGCTGCCGCGCTCGCGCATTTCCTGGACCTTCAGCAGGAGTTCGTCCTCAATCATCAACCCAGTGTAGAAATGCCACATATTCCACCATCAGGAGAATCGAGACGGCCGGACAGGCTCCCCTCGGCCAATGGCACCATATGTCGGGTGTCGACGACGAAGCGGTCCCGCGACGAACTGGCCGAGCTGCGCAAGACCCTGGTAGCCCAAGGCGCGCCCGCTGAGATCCTCCAGGTCATCGACCAGGCGGATGACGTCGAGGACGCGCTCCGCCTGCTCTCCGAAGCAGGCCTCGTACCGACTCCCGACAGCATCCTGGAAGGCTTGCTCGACGGGTTCTCCCCTCTGCTGGAGCGCGGGTGTGACGCGTTGGAGGCAGAACTGGTGGGGGCCGACTTCCTCGGTGTCCTCCGCACCGGGATGCCCGATGAGAACCTGCCCGCGGTGCTCACCGACCTCGTGCGCGACGCCGCCGCGTCCGGCTCTCCGGAAGCACTGGCCATGCTGCGCGTGCTCGCCGTGATCGGCCCGAACGAGGTCCGGGCGGTGGCGGCCGAGGCAGCCGACGGAATGGTCGCCGCGGGCCTCAAGGACCGTCCCTGGGTGAAGGACTTCGGCTCGTTGAAGGTCGGTCCCTGCTTCGGGTATTCAGCGGACGACCAGGCGGCCATCGCGGTCACCTTCACCTACGGGCGCAAGTCGCACGCGGTGGTCACGCTGATCGACTTCCCGCTTGGGGGCGGGGTGAAGGACTGCTTCGTGTCGGATCGGCCCGACCTCGTCCGCGCCGAGTACAAGTCGGCCGCCAAGCGGTTCGGTCTCGCCTTCCACGACCACAAGCCCGCCGAGGCCCGCGCGATCCTGGACGAGGCGTTGGCGAACGAGCCGTGTCCGGTCGAGCCCGATCAGGTCGAGGACGTCCACCTGTTCCTCGACCTGCTCCGTCGTCGGACGGCGCTGCTGTCCGGCACCTCCAAGTCGCCCACGTCCGCCGTCTACCGGATCAAGATCACCCTCCGGGGCTCCAAGCCGCCGATCTGGCGCAGGCTGGAGGTGCCGTCCGGGATCACGCTGCAACGGCTGCACCGCGTCATCCAGGTCGCGTTCGGCTGGGAGGACTACCACCTGTGGGTCTTCGAGACGGCGCAAGGTGACTACGGCCTCTCCGATCCCGAACTGGGGCACCGGAGCGCCGCGTCGAAGAAGCTGTCGGATGTCGCCCCGCTGACCGGGGACCGCCTCCACTACACCTATGACTTCGGCGATGGCTGGGACCACCAGATCGTCGTCGAGGACGTGCTCGCCGCCGATCCCGGCGTCAAGTACCCGCGGACGGTGGCTGGACGTCGTGCGGGGCCGCCGGAGGACTGCGGCGGGATCTGGGGCTACCGGGAGTTGTGCGAGACCCTCGCGAATCCTGAGCACGAGGAGCACGCGTCGATGCTGGAGTGGCTCGGATTGGACTCGGCCGCCGACTTCGATCCCGCCGCGTTCGACCTGGACGCGGTGAACGAGGCGCTCGGGTCGGGTCGTCGCCAACCGGTGTAGCGGCGCCGACCGCCGAAAACTGTCGTACCCCCTCGCTACCGTGAAGTCATGACCGAGATCCTGTTCCACCCGGCGACGCCGATGCCGGGTCCTGACGCCCGCCTGGCCGAGCTCGATCTGAAGGTCGAGTACCTGGACCAGGCGATCTGGGCGGGCGTGAACGCGCGTACGTCCGCGCCTCCCCTGGGGCCCACCAACGGGCCCGGGTTGCTCGATTGGATTCATCGCGTGGGGCGGTTGCGGGAGGTTCTGGTCGGGCAGGGGTGGAGTCGGTACGACAAGTGGAACGCCGGGTTGGTGCAGCACCCGAGCAAGCCGATCGTGCTCGGGGCCCTCCAGGGGAACAGGCACACGGGTGATCCCGGTGCGAAGTTGCGCAGCGACTACACGAAGGGGCCCGCGATCACGGCGATGACGCGGGACAACGACCACGACCAGTTCAGCCTGTTCGCGGACTTCGAGCGGCACGGCGGGTTGAAGCTGTGGTTCCTGGTGACGTTCCCGACCGTGCGGGACGGGCGCCTGGTGGTGCTGCGGGAGGTGTCGCAGCCGGAGCCGACGCCGCAGGGGCAGGTGATCGACCACTGGTCGCACCGGATCACGTTGCCGCCGTACGACTTCGGGCCCGTCGAGGGCATCACGCCGGACGGGCCGGGGGAGATCGACTTCACCGTGTCGCTGCGCTGACCCCGTCTGGCGGCGGTCCGGGAGGAGGTACCAGAATGGCGCCACCATGCTCACACCTTCCCGACTCGTCCTCGCGCGCAAGCGGCGTGGGCTGACCGCGGCCGAGGTGGCGCGGGCCGTCGGGGTGAGTGCGAGCAGCATCGGCGACTACGAGCATGGCAGGCGGCGGCCGGGCGCGGGGAGGACGGCCGCGCTGGCCGAGGCGCTCGGGTTCCCGGTGGAGTTCCTGGAAGCGCCGGACGAGGCCGACCTGCCGAGCGAGGCAGTCGCGTTCCGGGCGGCCACCAGGGTTCCGGCGCTGCGGCGGGACGCGGCGGTGGCGGCGGGCAGGCTGGCGATCGGGTTCAACCGGTGGCTGGAGCGGACGTTCACGCTGCCGACCCCGGACGTGCCGACGTTGGAGCACCCCGACCCGGAGACCGCCGCGACGATGGTGCGCGGCCGGTGGGGGCTGGGTTCCGGTCCGGCACCCAACACGGTGCACCTGCTGGAGGCGCACGGCGTGCGGGTGTTCTCGCTGCCGGCCGACTGCGCCGAGGTGGACGCGTTCTCCTTCTGGCACGCGGGAACGCCGTTCGTGTTCCTCAACCCGACGACGTCCGCCGAACGCGGCCGGTTCGACGCGGCCCACGAACTGGGCCACCTCGTGCTGCACGCGGGCACCCGGCCGGCCGACGCCGAACGCCAGGCGAACACCTTCGCCGGAGCGTTCCTCATGCCCCGCGCGGGCGTGCTCGCCTCGGTGCCGCGCGGCCCGGTGACCGAGCAGGTCCTCACCCACCGCGCGCACTGGCGGGTGTCGGCGCTGGCCCTCACCTACCGCCTGCGCGACCTCGGCCTGCTCACGGCCGACCAGTACGGCGTCGTCTGCGGCGAACTCAGCCGCCGCGGCTACCGGCTGGCCGAACCGGACGGCCTCACGGCCCGCGAGGGCTCGCTGCTGCTGACCAAGGTCTTCCGCACCCTGCGCGACCGCGGCACCAGCCCCCGGCAGGTCGCCCACGAACTGCTGCTCGACCCCGCCGAACTGAACACGCTCCTGTTCGGTCTGGTGGTCACCGCGCTCCCCGGAGCGCGTCAGGCCACGACCCGCCAGGGCAGGCTCACGCTCGTCCCCTAGCCCGCCGCTGCTTCCCCCACAGCGGCAGGATCGGCGGCAGGTCGCTCAACACCGGCTTCGGCGGCTTCGGGGCCACGTCGCCGTCGTCGTCCCACCCGCGCCCGTACTGGTCGGGCAGCACACCCCACCCCCAGTACGGCGTCGGGCCGTCCGGCACGTAGCCGAGCAGTTCCAGGGGGTCGACGCGCTCCGCGCCGACCGTGCACACGTGCGCCCACTCGTCGCCGAAGTCGAAGACGTAGGCGAACTGGTCCCCCGGCTTGAGCTTGCCGAACTTGGTCTTGCCGCTGTCCACCGTGCCTTCGGGCTCGTCCCCGTCCCAGTGGTTCAACGCGCTGATGCACGCCCCGCCGAACAGGGTGAACATGTGCATGTGGGCCAGGTCCCACCGGGCGAAGGCGATGTCGACCGCCCGCGCCAACTGGCCGAACGAGTGCGTCCGCGCCACGACGAAGTCACGTCCCGGCCGTGGCCAGAACAGCTGCCCACGGCCCTCGACCAGTTCCACGCGTATCGACAACCAGGTGCGCGCCACGGCGACAAGATAGTGGATCTCGAACGGGTGTTTGTCCAACACCAACGTGTTGACTATTCGCCCGTCGCGCCGTCGATGCGTTCACGCAGGAAGTCGGCGTGCCCGTTGTGCCGGGCGTACTCCTCCAGCATGTGCAGCATGATCCAGCGCACGGTCACCTCGACCCCGTCGCGGCGCTCGGCGGTGGCGTCCAGCGAGGTGGCGGCGACGATCTCCCGCGACTCCGCGCACGCCGTCCGCCAGGCCGCGAAGACCGTGGCGATGTCGGGTGAGTCGAGGTCGTCGAAGTCGCCGTCGGGGTTGTCCGGCTCGCTGAAGTACAGCGGCGGCACGTCCCGGCCCGCGACCCTGCGGCCGAACCAGGTCCGCTCGACCTCGGTCAGGTGCCGCACGAGACCCAGCAGCGACATCCCCGACGGCGGCACGGCCCGGAGCCGCAGCTGCTCGTCGGTGAGGCCCTCGCACTTCAGCGCGAGGGTGTCACGGTGGTAGTCGAGGAAGCCCACCAGGGACGTGCGCTCGTCGGCCACCGGGGCGGGGTCGATGCGGTCGTCGGTCACGGGTGCGTCCTCCGGTCGGGGGTGCGGCGGGTCGTCACGCCGCTGAAGCTATCCGCAACGGCCGGCCGCGGCAGCTGGTTTCCCCGTGGTCCGCAAACGCTCGCGTGTGGTAGCTCTGCGGGTATGAACAACCTGGAAGACCTGCGGGACGCGCTGCGCCGGTTCGCGGCGGCCCGCGACTGGGACACCTACCACACGCCGAAGAACCTGGTCATGGCCTTGTCCGGCGAAGTGGGCGAGCTGACCGACCTGTTCCAGTGGCTGACGCCCGAGGAGGCCGCGGCGGCGATGTCGGACCCGGAGCTGGCCTGGAACGTCCGCGACGAGCTCGCCGACGTCGTGCACTACCTGGTCAGGTTGGCGGACAAGTTGGACGTCGACCTGGTGGAAGCGGCGTTCGCGAAGATTGAACGCAACGAGAAGAGGTTCCCCACCGGAGACCTTCGCCCGGTCGAGTGACATGCTCTGTCACTCACACGGCCCATCTCAGGGGGAAGAACTTGAACCCGCAGGCAATGAACAGACTGCACATGCACCAGAAGGTCACCCTCATGGTGAACCGCTACGAGATCTTCGCCGACGACGGCAACGGCGAGCCGGGGGCTCCTGTCGCGTTCGTCGAGCAGAAGCGGATGGCCTTCAAGGAGCACGTCACCATCTACACGGACTCGTCGAAGTCCACGGTGCTGGCGAACTTCCGCGCCCGCAAGGTCATCGACCTGGCGAGCGGGTACGACGTCATCGACGGCAACAACCAGCCGATCGGCTTCTTCCGCAAGGACTTCGGCAAGTCGCTGCTGAACTCGACGTGGCACCTGGACCAGCCCGGTGCGGCCACCGCGACCGGCCAGGAGCGCAGCCAGGGCGTGGCGGTGTTCCGCAGGCTGTGGAACTTCATCCCGTTCCTCAACAACTTCCCGTTCCCGATGCGCTACCACTTCGACTTCGCCCGCGCCGGTGCGCCGGTGTTCAGCGTCGACAAGAAGACCTGGCTACGGGACCACTACCTCCTGCAGATCCAGGACCCGTACGTCGACCGCCGGGTCGTCATCGCGCAGGCCGTCGCGGTGGACGCGCTGCAGTCGCGCTGATCTAGACGTAGGTGAGCAGCAGCAGGACCAGTGCCACCAGGAGCACTATCCCGAAGAACGCCGCCGCCCACGTTGGCGGGGCAGGTGCCCTCTCCCGAGCGTGCCTGCCCCGTTTTCTTTTGCGCATCACGTGTTCCCGCACACCGCGCCACCGCACCGGGACCTCCAGGTCGACGTTCATGGTGATCACGTTAGGCAGCGCGGCCCGTCCTGCTCCCGGACTTCACCCGCTCGCAGCAGGCTCGTTGCCCGGTCGGCCGCTCAGGCCGATTCGGCCGTGACTGAGCGCCACTCATAGGCTGTGGTCGTGACGGTCGTCGTGGTGGGAGCGGGAATCGCGGGGCTTGCCTGCGCCAGGTCGTTGACCGAGGCCGGTGTGGTCGTGCGGGTGCTAGAACGCGGCCGCGTGTGCGGTGGCCGGTTGGCGACGAAGCGCTACGACGGCAGGCGCACCGACATCGGCGCCGCCTACTTCACCGCCCAGGACGACGACTTCTCCGCACTGGCCGCCCGTTGGCAGGACCGAGGTCTGGTCCGCGAGTGGACGGACACCCTGTCCGTCCTGGAGCCCGACGGCGGCCACCGGACGACCGGCCCGATGCGCTGGGCCGCCCCGAACGGCCTCCGCTCACTGGCCGAGGACCTGGCGGAGGGCTTGGACGTCACCACCGGCAGGGCGGTCGAGTGGATCGAACCGGGTCCTCGCGTCGACGGAGTCGACGCGAAAGCAGTCGTCCTGGCCATGCCCGGCCCTCAGGCCCTCAACATCCTCCACCCCGACCTCACCAGCGCCCGCGCCTCGATCGAAGACCAGCACTGGCTACCGTCCCTGGCAGTCACCCTCGTCTTCCCATCACGGACTTGGTCCGACTTCCACGGCGCCTTCGTCAACGACCACCCGATCCTGCAAACCGTCTTCGACGACGGCGACCGCCGAGGCGACAACGCCCCAGTACTCGTCGCCCACACCACAGCCGACTTCACCGAGCACTACGTGGCCGACCCCTCAGCCGCCGCCGACGAGGTGGAAACCGCCGTCCGCACAGTCCTGGGCCTCACCACGCCCGCCACCACCACGCACGTGCACCGCTGGACCTACGCCCGCCCCACCAAACCCGGCCGCGCCCCGTTCTACCTCGACCAGCACGGCATCGGCATCGCAGGCGACGCCTGGGGCAGCCCTCGCGTGGAAACCGCCTGGCTGTCCGGCACCGCACTCGGCAAAGCCCTGGCCGCCCAACTGACCTGACCACGCGTCGAAAAAATGTCAGACCCTCAAGCTAGGTTGTGAATCGGGGGGTCTTCACCAACGGGGGACCCCCAGCTCACCAAACGCAAAAAGCCCTGAAGGGGACCCCACAAAATGGGGTCCCCTTCAGGGAATAATTGTCCCGCGGTGACCTACTCTCCCACACCGTCACCAGTGCAGTACCATCGGCGCAGGAGGGCTTAACTACCGGGTTCGGAATGGGACCGGGTGTTTCCCCTCCGCCATGACCGCGGAAACAC
>DATMCA010001605.1:0-2971 GCA_035559015.1 Umezawaea sp.
GGTCATCGACGGCATGCGCTCCCGCGGCCTGATCGGGGCCGACGGCTGGCTCACCCCCACCGGCCACGCCACGAAGGAGCGCGTCGAGGCGATGACCGACCGACTCGCGGAAGCGCCCTACAACGCCCTGGACCCCGACGAGCTCATGCTCCTGACCGCCGACCTCGACCCGATCTCAGCCGCCATCCGAGCGGTCTTCCCGTCGTAGCACGTCACCCGGCCGCCTCGGAGTGGCCGCGAGCGGAATGCCGGAGTCCGTCCATCAGGAGGTCCAGCAGGCGGGCCGCCATCGCTTCGCGCTCAGGCGAGCCGGCCACGGTGAAGATGCCGACGAGGGCGGCGGCCGTGTCCTCGGCGGAGACGTCGGCGCGGAGTTCCCCGCTCGCGCGACCGGCTTCGAGGATGTCCTCGATGGCCCCGAGCAGTTCGGTCCGGGTGTCGGCATGGGCGATCTCGCCCGATTCGACCATCGCGAGCAGCGTGTCGAGCATCCCGTTCTTGGTCGCGATCCAGTCCCCGAACAGGTCCATCCACCGTCGCAGCGCCGCGGGCGGGTCGAGCTGGGCGAGCAGTTCACGGGCGCCGGCGGTGAGCCGCGAGACCTGGTCCCGGTAGACCGCGTCGACCAGCGACTCGCGGGTCGGGAAGTGCCGGTAGAGGGTGGCGATGCCGACCCCGGCCTCGTTGGCGATCGCGCGCATCGACGGCTCGGCCTCGGCCGAGGCGAACAGGCGGGTCGCCACGTCCAGCAGCTGTTGGCGGTTGCGGGTGGCGTCCGCTCGCGGTCTACGGGTCTCTGCGGCAGGCAAAACGGATCACGCTCCACTTGTGTTACGGTGGGGAAACCAAAACGAAGCGTAGTCCGTTTACGCGTTTCGTGAGCCTCTGCGGGAGAGCGAATGAGCATCGAAGAAGCCCCGTCGGCGACCACGGACCGGGCGGTCCGGTTCGAGTCGTTCGGCGGACCGGAGGCCCTGGGCATCCGCGAGGTCCCCGTGCCGCGGGCCGGCTCGGGGCAGATCCGCGTGCGGGTCACCGCGGCCGGCCTGAACCCGATGGACTGGTTCATGACCTCCGACGCCGAGACGGCCGCGCGATTCGGGTTGAGCCTGCCGTGCGGGTTCGGCACCGACTACGCCGGGACCGTGGACCAGGTCGGCGACGGCGTGAGCGAGTTCGCGGTCGGTGACCGGGTGTTCGGCGGCGCCATGTCCCGCGCGGTCGCCGACCACGTCGTCGTGGACGTGGCGGGGACCATCGCGGTGGGCGGCCAGGCGCACCGCACCCCGGACGGCGTCGACGACCGCACCGCCGCCGCCCTCACCATCGCGGGCCGCACGGCGGCCGCGGCTCTCGCCGTGGTCAACCCGGGCCCTGGCGACACGGTGCTCATCGGCGGCGCGGGAGGTGGGGTGGGCGTGTTCGCCGTCCAGCTCGCGCGCCTCGCGGGTGCGCGGGTGATCGGGACGGGGTCGGCGTCCTCGGCCGATGCCCTGCGAGCCCTGGGGGCCGAGCCGGTCACCTACGGCGACGGTCTGGTCGACCGGGTCCGCGCGCTGGCCCCTGACGGCGTCACCGCGGCCATGGACCTGCACGGGACGGACACGGCACAGGTGGCACGCGAACTCGGCGTGCCCGACGAGCGCATCACCACCATCGCCGCCCAGGTCGACGGGATCACGCCGGCGAACGGTGCCAACGCTGCCGAGGGCGCCATCGAGGAGATCGCCGGCCTCGTCGCGGCGGGTCGACTCCAGGTGCCGATCGCGGCGAGCTTCCCGGTCGAGCGGATCCGCGCCGCGGTCGAACTCCAGGCGGGGCGGCACGTGCAGGGGAAGGTCGTCATCGACCTGTAGGGCTCCGGGGCGGTTGGCGCGGTGTGCGCCAACCGCCCCGGTCGCGACGCCGTCCTAGAAGGCGGCGGTCAGGATGGCCAGCAGGGCACCTGGTCCAGCCAGGAGAACGAGTCCCATCACGCCGTAGATCGGCCTGTCCTTGGTGAACATCGCCACCTGGAGACCGACCGCGAGCATGACGACGGCGATGAGCAGAACCAACGCGACAGCAAACATGTTCCAGTCCTCCGGGGAGCATCGGGCGCACGTCGCCGACCACCGCCACACGACAACTCCGTGGCGGCGCGGCATTCGTGGCACGGCGAAAGAGCACGAGCCGAATGACGTTCCCGCGGGCGCTGCTAACTGACACCCGTGCGAAAGGAACGCGATTGGGCACGTGGAAGAAAAGATCGCCGACTACGCGAGCGGAGGCGCTCGACCCGACTGCGGCGTCGACATGACTGCCGCGATCCCCGTGCGACCGACATCGCCGGTGGGCGTGCGTCCGTTCGGAGCGCTCCCACCGGTCGTGCGCGGACACGTGGCCCACCAGGTGTCCGGCAACGACGTCGCCTGCGCGTACCGCGCCACCACGGACAGCCGCACGCGGTCGTGCACGCCGTCGTAGATGGTCGGGGCGGGCGACACCGACTCGCTCGACGCCCGGTCCCCGCCCGCGGCGCTCAGCGCCACGGGCGCGCTCACTCCGAGCAGCACCAGCAGCAGGGCGAGCAGGAGCCCGAATCGGCCCGCTCTCGCCACTGCCCGCATCCGCTCGACCCCCTCGCCGCACCGCAAGCTCTCCCGAGCCAGGCACACCCTACTTGCCGGCTCGCTCCTTCCCGCTCAGACCGCTGTCGGCCACTCGCCTTGCGGCCGCACCGTTTCGGGCACGGTGAAGTGCGCCGCGCCCGTGCCCGCCAGGTACGCCGCCACCGACGTCGGCACCACGTCCGGGTAGTCCGCGTTGCGCACGTCCCGCAGCGAGGCCGTCCCGTCGAACATGGCCACCTGGTACTGCAGGGCCACGTACTCGAACGGGTTGGACGCCCTGAACTGCCTGCGCACGACCTCCGCCCGCAGGTCCTGCACCGTGCCCTTGCGCACCAGGGCCCACCGCCGCCCGGACGCCG
>DATMCA010001606.1:0-7871 GCA_035559015.1 Umezawaea sp.
CCGTGGTCGGCTTTCCGCGTGAAGTGCACCCCGGCTGGCTCGCGCCGCTGCTGACCTACCCCGGCCGCCTGGACGTCTCGGTGCACATCGAGCCGATCGACCCCGCCACCGCCGCCTCACGGCTGAAGAAGCAACTCGCGAAACTGGAGGCCGGGCGCCGGCACACCGCCGAGCACGGCCGCCTGTTCGACCCGCAGGTCGAGGCCGCCACCGAGGACGCCTACGACTTGTCCACACGGGTGGCCCGCGGGGAGGGAAAGCTGTTCCGGGTCGGGCTGTACCTGACCATCCACGCCGCCTCGGAGAAGACCCTCACGGATGAAGTGGCCGCACTGCGGTCGCTGTGCGCGAGCCTGTTGCTCGACGCCAAGCACACCACCTACCGGTCCCTGCAGGGGTGGGTGTCGACGCTGCCGATGGGCTTGGACCTCATCGGAATGCGCAGGACCTTCGACACCTCGGCGTTGGCGGCGGCGTTCCCGTTCACCAGCCCTGACTTGCCCGCCCCGGACCCGACCAGTGTGGCCACGCCGTCCGGGGTGCTCTACGGCTACAACGTGGGCTCTCAAGGGTTGGTGCATTGGGACCGGTTCGGCGAGGGGATACACAACCACAACTCGGTGATCCTCGGCAGCTCCGGCGCGGGCAAGTCCTACCTGGTGAAGCTGGAGCTGCTGCGCAGCCTGTACCGGGGCATCGAGATCGCCGTCGTCGACCCCGAGGACGAGTACGCCCGGCTGGCCGCCGCGGTTGGCGGCGCCCACGTCCATCTCGGCGCGCGGGGCGTCCGCCTCAACCCGTTCGATCTGCCGATCCACACCCGCGCCGACGGCCGCCGCACCGCCCCGAAAGACGCGCTCGTGCGGCGCAGCCTGTTCCTGCACACCGTCATCGCCGTCCTCGTCGGTGGTGAGCTGGAGGCGGCGGAGCGGGCTGCGTTGGACCGGGCGATCGCCGCGACCTACCAGAGCGTGGGTATCACCGCCGACGCCCGGACATGGACCCGGCCATCCCCGACCTTGCGGATCTTGCGTGACCAGCTCGCGGGCGGCGAGCACGCCGGCGACCGGGCCGCGGGCGAGCTGGCCGCGAGGCTGCACCCGTTCGTCGAGGGCGCCTTCAAGCAACTGTTCGACGGGCCCAGCAGCATCAACCCCGAAGGACACCTCGTCGTGTTCAGCCTCCGCGACCTTCCTGACGAGCTCAAGGGCATCGGCACCCTGCTCACCCTGGACGCGGTGTGGCGGCGAGTGTCCAACCCGGCGATCCGGCGCCCGCGCCTGGTCGTGGTGGATGAGGCGTGGCTGCTGATGAAGGAGCGGTCCGGAGCCGAGTTCCTGTTCCGCATGGCCAAAGCCGGCCGCAAGCACTGGGCCGGGTTGACCGTCGCGACGCAGGACACCGCCGACGTGCTCGGCAGCGACCTGGGCAAGGCGGTCGTGGCGAACGCGGCCACCCAGATCCTGCTGCGCCAGGCATCGCAGGCCATCGACGAGATCGCCCAAGCCTTCGACCTCTCGGCCGGGGAGCGCGCCTTCTTGCTCTCCGCAGACCGCGGACAGTGCCTGCTGTCGGCGGGCACACAGCGGGTGGCGTTCCACAGCATCGCCTCCCCGACCGAGCACTACCTGGTCACCAGCAACCCGGCCGAACTCGCCGCCTACGCCGACACCGCCGAACCGGTCGACGAGTCCGAAGCGGCGTTCGTCGACCTGGGCTTCGACGGGGACGAGTTCTGCTCCGGCGATGACCAAGTCCATCTCGACGACGCCTGACCCGCGCGCACCACCGCCTCGTCCATCTCCCGTGAAGGGATTCGTTCATGCTGCCTCGTCCACTGACCTGGCTACCGGCCGCCCTCGACCAGCCACCGGAACCACCTCTCACCAGGTCGTCCCCGCATTCGTCCATGCATTGGTCGACCGCTGTCGCCGCCGGGTGGATGGCGGATTACCTGCGCGACCCCGGCGGTGCCCTGCTCGCGCTGTTGGTCCGGGTGCGGAACCTCGTCCTGGGCTGGGGCGTGGTCGCGGCCTCTGTGCTCGGCCTACTGGTCACCGGGATCGTGCTCGGCCGGTGGTGGTGGGCCCGGCGGTGCCACGAGCTGCTGCTGGCCGATGCCCGTCAGGTCACCGTGCTGGCCCCGCCCACGGTGGATCCCGCGGGCGGGGCCGCACTGTGGTCCAATCTGGTCGGCCTGCTGCGGCCGGGTTGGCGGCGGGCGTTCACCGGCCAACCGCACGTGGCGTGCGAGTACGTGTTCTCCGAGGCCGGGGTCGCGATCCGGCTGTGGGTGCCGGGAATCATCCCGCCGGGCTTGGTGGAACGCGCGATCGAGGCGGCGTGGCCCGGAGCACACACCCGTGTCGGTCCGGGCGAACCGCCGCTGCCGACTCCGGGCGAGGGACAGTGGCGGCTGGTGGTCGGCGGCGAGTTGCGGCTGGCCCGGCCGGAGGCGTTGCCGCTGCGCAGCGACTTCGACGCCGACCCGATCCGCGCGCTGATCGGCGCGCCGGTCGGGCTGGGGCGTGCGGAGTACGCCTGTGTGCAGGTGTTGGCCCGCCCGGTCACCGGCCGTCGCGTCCAGCGGGCCCGCCGTGCCGCCCGACGCGTGCACACCGGTGGCTCGACCCGGCTGGTCGGTCGTCTGCTCGACGCGGTCACCCCTGGCTTTGGCGGCCACTCGCGACGTTCTGCTGCGGCGAGGGCGAAGACCGGGGCCTTGCACAGCGATCCGCAGACGTCACTGGAATATGCCGCGCAGAACCGCGCGATCGTCGGCAAGCAACGCGGCAGCCAATTCGAGACGGTCATCCGCTACGCCGTGGCGACTCTTCTGCCCGCCGACGCCGACGAGGCCGAGATGCGCCGGGCGCGCGAGGTCGCCCGCGGCCGGGCGCACGCCTTGGCGGCG
This sequence comes from Umezawaea sp., assembly GCA_035559015.1. Lineage (GTDB taxonomy): Bacteria > Actinomycetota > Actinomycetes > Mycobacteriales > Pseudonocardiaceae > Umezawaea. The sequence goes on from DATMCA010001606.1 coordinate 2,915, forward strand.
TCGTTCGCCTCCTACACCGAGCACAACCGCTACACCCGCCACCGCCTCCGCCACCCCGGCGCCGTGCTGGACTCCCGACGGCTCGGCCGTGGCGACCTGTTGTCAGTGCCCGAACTGGCGGCGATCGCGCACCTGCCCACCGACGAGGCCATCCCCGGCATCCAACGCGCCGGAGCCCGTGCCATCGCGCCCCCACCGGGCATCGCCACCCCAGGGCCGGAAGCCAAGCCGCTCGGGGTCACCGACACGGGCCACCAACGCCCCGTCGCCCTACGAGTCCCCGACGCTCGCCACCACCTGCACGTCATCGGCGCCACCGGCTCCGGCAAGAGCACCCTGCTGGGGAACATGATCCTGGCCGACGCCGACGCCAGCCGCGGGATCGTGCTGATCGACCCCAAAGGCGACCTCGTCACCGACGTCCTGTCCCGCCTTCCCCGGTCGGCCGCCGATCGAGTCGTGATCTTCGATGCCGATAGCAAATCCCGGCCGCCCTGCTTGAATCCGCTCGACGGCGGCGAGACCGACCTGACCGTCGACAACCTCGTCAGCGTCTTCCGCCGGGTCTACTCGGCGTTCTGGGGTCCGCGGACCGACGACGTCATGCGCGCCGCCTGCCTCACCCTGCGCACCCAGGAAGGCGTCGCCACCCTGGCGGACCTGCCCAAGCTGCTGGCCGACGAGGCGTTCCGCAGCCGGGTCACCGCCGGGGTCACCGACCCGGTGCTGCGCGGGTTCTGGTCCTGGTATGAGGAGCTCACCGACTCCTCCCGCTCCCAGGTCATCAGCCCGTTGATGAACAAGCTCCGTGCTTTCCTGTTGCGCCCGTTCGTCCGTGACGCGATCGCGGGCACTCACTCCACAGTGGACATGAGCGAAGTTCTCGACGGCGGGATCTGCCTCGTGCGCATTCCCAAGGGCTCACTGGGTGACGAGACCACGCGGCTGGTGGGGTCACTGGTGGTCGCTCGCACCTGGCAGGCCACCACCGGTCGGGCTCGGACCCCGCAACGGCAACGCCGGGACGCCTCACTGGTGATCGACGAGTGCCATAATTTCCTGAACCTGCCGTATCCGATCGAGGACATGCTCGCCGAGGCCCGCGGGTTCCGGGTCGCGATGACCCTGGCCCACCAGCACCTCGGCCAACTCCCCCGTGAACTACGGGAGGGGATGTCCACCAACGCCCGCAACAAAATCTTCTTCAACGCCAGCCCCGAGGACTCGCGCGAACTGTCCCGCCACACCGCTCCACGGCTGTCCGACCACGACCTCGCGCACCTCGGCGTCTACCACGCCGCCGTCCGCCTCGTGCTCAACGGCGAGGAAACCCAACCGTTCACCATGCTCACCCAACCCTTCCCACCCGCCGTGCCCGGCCGAGCGCGGGAGATCCGCGGCGTGGCACGCCGCACGGCTCGCACTCGCGCGATCGAGGCCGCCACCGGCAGCCCTGACAGCACCGGCGCCCGGCCTCGCGGCTCATCGGGCACGGCTCGACTCGCCAACCGGAGCGAGGTCCTCACGCGCCCCAGGAGCGCCGACCCTCGCCGCAACGGCTGACCGCATCTCTTCCGCTCTTTCCGCCTGTCCCCCGCGCCTCGGCACACTGCGCGCTGGGACGGCTTCGCCCTGCCCACTCGGAGGCGCCCACCATGATCACCAACCCCACCCGCCAACGCGCCCTGCGCGGCCACAAGCCCACCCGGCCCACCTCCCGTGTCGCGAACACCGCCGAGCACCAGGCCGTGCTGGCGTGGCGGCTGACCCCGCGCGACAAGTGGATCGCCCGGATGCTCTGGGAACACAAGGTCCTCACGGCACACCAGATCACCGCTCTGGCCTTTCCCAGCTTCCGCTCCGGCCGGATGCGACTGCGTGAGCTCTACCTCGCCGGTGTTGTCGACCGCTTTCAGCCGTTCGTGACCCTCGGCACCGCACCCATGCACTACGTCCTGGCACCCGCCGGCGCGGCCGTGCTCGCCGCCGAGGACGTCCTGGACGTCAAGGAACTCGGCTACCGCCACGACCGGGTGTTCGGCGTCGCCCACAGCCTGCGCCTGGCCCACACCGTCGGCGTCAACGAGTGGTTCACCGCATTGGTCGACCGCGCCCGCCATCCCCACCCAGGCGAGCAGGTCGAACTGGTGGCGTGGTGGTCGGAGACCCGCTGCGCCCGCCACTTCGGCGATCTGATCAAACCCGACGGCTACGGCCGCTGGAGATATCACGACCAGCACGGTGACCGGCAGATCGAGTGGTTCCTCGAATACGACTTCGGTACCGAGCAGCTGAGCAAGGTCGCCGGAAAACTGGCCGGCTACGCCGCCCTCGCGCACGCCACCGGTATCACCACGCCGCTGCTGGTGTGGCTGCCGACCTCACGGCGCGAGGCCGCCGCCCGCCGACTGCTCGCGAAGGCGTGGCGCGAGCTCGACGACCGGCCCTCTGTGCCGGTCGCCACCGCAGCGGCCGAGCTACTCAACCCCGAGGCCAGCCACCCGAGCCCGGCCGACGAGGTCTGGCTACCGCTGCACGCCGCCGCAGGAGCGTCGCGGCGAGCGCTGTCGGGGCTGCCCGACACCTGGCCGCACATGCCGCTGCCAGTCATGCCCACCGAGGATGGCCCGGCGGGAGCGGGCTCGCCGCAGCCGATGGCGCCACCACCCTCGCCGATGCCGCCCACCTCGACCAACCCATGGGCCTCGCGCGGGGCCAGCCAATCGAGGGGGCGGTGAGAGCCGTGCTCGCCAAGGTCGCCATCGGCACCGCGGCCGTACTACTGCTGATCCCCATCCTCCTCGGCATGGGTGTGAGTTCGGTGGTGGAGGTGCTGTTCGGCAGCTCGTCGAACAGCACCACCGACTGCGCGACACCGATCGCCGACATTCCGCCCGAGTACTGCCTGCTCTACCTCACTGCGGCCCCGGACTGCCCAGGCCTGGACTGGACCGTGCTCGCCGCGATCGGCAAGGTCGAGACCGACCACGGCCGGTCTCCGCTGCCCGGTGTCAGCGAGGGCGAGAACTCCGCCGGAGCGGGCGGGCCGATGCAGTTCCTCGCACCGACCTTCAACGGTGTCATCGCAGCCCACCGGATCCCGCCTGGCGGTGCCTCGCCGCCCTCTCGGTACAACCCGCACGACGCCATCCATGCCGCGGCCTTCATGCTGTGCGACAACGGAGTCAGTCAGGGAGACCTACAGACGGCGATCTTCTCCTACAACCACGCCGACTGGTACGTCGACATGGTCCTCGAACAGGCCGGCAAATACGCCGAGGCCGCCGCCAGTAGCGTCGGCAACGGCGACTGCAACGCCATCCAGGCCCCCAACGCGGTCACCCTGGCCGCCATCAACTACGCCTGCGGGCAACGCGGCCTGCCCTACGTGTGGGGCGGCAACGGGCCAGCGGGAGGCGATCCGGGTTTCGACTGCTCGGGCCTGACCAAGGCCGCCTACAACGCCGCCGGGATGAACCTGCCGCGCACTGCGCAGACTCAGTTCGACGCGGGCCCCCGCGTCCCAGCCGGGCAGCCGCTGCTGCCGGGCGACCTCGTCTTCTACGGCGCACCCGGCAATATTCACCATGTCAGCCTCTACCTCGGCGGCGGATTCATGATCAACGCGCCGACCTTCGGGCAGCCGGTGCAGATCGCGAACTACCGGTACAACGGTGACGACTACGCCGGAGCGACCCGCCCGGCGAGCTAAAATAATAGGGATTCGACAGATTCAAATGAGTCGATTATCGACTAGCGTCAGAATCCACGGCCCACACCTCTACTTGCAGTGAAATAGATGAGCCACGCTTCAGTGAATTTGAATTCTTAATTTCCAGGTGCATGTCGAACCACCGTTTTACAAACCTCTGCGACAACGGCTTTTCACTGTCTGGCAAATTCTGATTGAGCCATCCACGAAGAGTGCGCCGTGGCACCCCCAGGATATCTGCCACCGAGTTGACCGATTTACCGCTTCGCACGACACTAACCGCAACGCTCTTAAAAGTTTTGTTGTAGTAGCGCCGTTGCCTCATCAAGAACTCCTCATCCAATCCGTCGGACACGGTTGACTCGGAGGAACTTAAGAGAAACCCCTCTCAGCGGCAAGGCATAGAGGGTCCATTAAAGATGACATCATCTTACGCATACCAGGGAGACACTGCCAAGGGGTGCGTAGGTTTTGCACAGACTTCAAGCAGCGATAATCCAGAGCAGAACGGGTTGCCGCCTGCGCGTTTTAACGCCAACTACCAGCCAGTAGCATGCTGAAAAGATCACCCAAATGGGCGAATCGCCTGGTGAAGTCTCCGCCGGGGCACACTCCTTCGGCTTGGCCCCTTCACTGCCTCTATCGCGGCGTGAATGGTTCGGGTTCGCCCATACCCGCGCCGACCTTTGCGGCGAAGGGCTGCCCGTCAGGTCGACCAGCACGATCCGTTGGGTGAACAGCGGTGGTGAGGCGGTGTCGAGGGTGATGATGTTGTGGTCGCTGGCCAGTTCGAACAGCGTGTTCATCACCTCGTGGCTGGTGGTGCGGTCCGGGTCGGTCTCGACAGGCAGGCCCTTGACCCGGATCTGTAGCAACCGTTGCTGGGGTAGGACGGTGATGCAGGTAGGGATGTGGTCGGGAAGACCGTCGTCCGCGCGTAGCTCGGCGATGTCGGCGGACAGTGCGACGGCGATCGCCTCCAACCGGTAACCGCGTTCGGTCCCGACCCGCCCGCCCCCACGACCTGCAGGTCCACCGGCACGTCAGCTTCAGCCATGACACGTCCTTCGTGAGTGAACGCCGTCGGACCGCCCAACACAATCGGGCGGCCCGACAGGGCTCTTGTGGCTCGGCGTGATACCGAGGGATGGCTGAACTACCAGTCTCCGCGAGCCCGCAGGTCGGCGCGTAGATCAGCCAGGGAGCGGCCGTCTGCGGTGCGCCGCCAGGCGCTCCAGCCATGGT
>DATMCA010001607.1:0-4602 GCA_035559015.1 Umezawaea sp.
GGGCGAGCGGGGAAGACCACCATGAAGGAGCGCGCCGCGGTGATTCCCGAGGAGCTCAAGTACACCGAGGAACACGAGTGGGTGCAGCGCACAGGTGAGGCCACCGTGCGCGTCGGCATCACGGACTACGCCCAGGAGCAACTGGGCGACGTCGTGTTCGTCCAGCTCCCCGAGCTCGGCGAAACCGTCGACGTCGGCCAGACGCTCGGCGAGGTGGAGTCCACCAAGAGCGTCTCGGACATCTACGCGCCGCTCGCCGGCGAGGTGGTCGCCCGCAACGACTCGCTCGACCAGCAGCCGGACCTGGTCAACACCGATCCGTACGGCGAGGGCTGGATGATCGAGCTGCGGTTGGCGGACCCGACGGCGGTCGACGACCTGCTGGACGCGGCCGCTTACCAAGAGCTGGCGGCGGGGGAGTGACGACGATCTTCCGACGTCTTCTCGGCCTGTTCGGGAGCCGCTCCTCGGGTGAGGAATCGGGCACGATAGGTTCTAGTGGTCTCGACGGTTCCAGCAGCAGGAGGAGAGCTCAGGTGAGCACGAACGACGGGCCAGGCGTTCCGCCAGAGCAGTCCCCGGAGCGGACCTCCGTTTTCCGGGCGGATTTCCTCGCCGACGTGGAGGGTGCCGAGGCGCCGGCGCCGGAACCCGCGGTCGCGGGAGTAGACGCCCTCCCCGCCGGGTCAGCCCTCCTGGTGGTGAAGCGAGGCCCCAACGCGGGGTCCAGGTTCCTGCTCGACCGCGACACCACCAGCGCGGGACGGCACCCCGACAGCGACATCTTCCTCGACGACGTGACGGTCTCCCGGCGCCATGCCGAGTTCCGTCGTGAAGGCGGGGAGTTCGTGGTGATCGACGTGGGCAGCCTGAACGGCACCTACGTCAACCGCGAGCCGGTCGACCAGGCCGTTCTCGCGAACGGCGACGAGGTGCAGATCGGCAAGTTCCGCCTCGTGTTCCTGACCGGTCCGGGAGCCGGGGGCCAGGGGCTGCAGTGACGGCTGCCGGGCGGCCACAGCGCGGTGGGTTGAGCATCGGGGCGGTGCTGGCACAGCTCCGTCCCGAGTTCCCCGACGTGACCATCTCGAAGATCCGATTCCTGGAGTCCGAGGGGCTGGTCCGCCCGGCACGCACTGCTTCGGGCTATCGGCAGTTCGCTTCGGCGGACGTCGAGCGCCTGCGCTTCGTCCTGGCCGCTCAACGGGACCACTACCTCCCGTTGAAGGTCATCAAGCAGCAGCTCGACTCGGCCGACGAGCCGCCGAGGCGGGCGCTGATGGCCGTCGAGGGCGTTCCGACGGTCGAGCACTTCGAACAGCCCGCGACCACCCCGCGCCTCACCCGCGAGGAACTGCTGGCGCAGGCGGCCATCAGCAAGACGATGCTGGCCGACCTGGAGCAGTACGGGATCGTGCGATCCGGCGCGGCGGGCTTCTACGACCCGGAATCGGTGCTGGTCGCGAAAACCGTGCGGGCGATGGCCGAATTCGGCATCGAACCCCGACATCTCAGGGCGTTCCGGGCGTCCGCGGATCGTGAAGTCGGTCTGCTGGAGCAGATCGTGACGCCGATGTTCCGGCAGCGCGATCCGGACGCACGAGGTCGCGCGGAGGAAGTGCTGCGGGAATTGGCAGTGCTCTCCGTCACGTTGCACACACTGCTGGTGAAGGCCGGCCTGCGCGGTGTTGCAGGTGGATAGGGTTTTCCGCGGGCTCACTCCCGGTTGACCACGGTGTCCGCATCGTGATGTCCAAGTGGATACCAGTGGGGCACTGGGCCCGCTTGGCGGGTAGCGTCGAAGATGTACGTGGAGGATCCTCGTAGTCGTACGGGGACGCCGTGGTTCAGCGCGCTGAGGGAGGCGATACCCGATGAGCGAAATGCGCGTCGTGGGAGTGCGGGTGGAATTGCCCGCCAACCAGCCGATCCTGTTGCTGCGCGAAACCGAGGGCGAACGGTACCTGCCGATCTGGATCGGCTCGGTCGAGGCGACCGCCATCGCCCTGGAACAGCAGGGCGTGCGGCCGGTCCGCCCCCTGACTCACGACCTCCTCAAGGACGTCATCGGCGCACTGGGCCGTCAGCTCGAACAGGTCCGGATCACCGACCTCCAGGAGGGCACGTACTTCGCCGAGCTGGTGTTCGACGGCGACGTGCGGGTTTCCGCCCGGCCCAGCGACTCGGTGGCGCTCGCGCTGCGGGTCGGGGTGCCGATCCACGCCGACGAGTCCGTGCTCGCCGAAGCGGGTCTGATCATCCCGGACGAGCAGGAGGACGAGGTCGAGAAGTTCCGCGAGTTCCTCGACTCCATCTCACCGGAGGACTTCCGCGGGGCGGACACCTGAGTCCGACGACCTGAACGTGCCGAAGGGCCACTCACGAGTCTGGTGAGTGGCCCTTCGTGCGTCCGGAGTCGCGACGGAGCGTGACACCACTCGTCAGGGCCGCACTTTCAGGGGTCACACTGTCGCGCTACACAAGGTCATGAGCGTTGGGCTAAACGATCACTAAACGTCACTCGAAAGGGTTATTCGGGCGCTTTCTCTCACCCTCTGGTTGAGGGTGAGGAAATTCGTGTACCGCGCGTCGCGTTGACCTGCCCCCAACCCGGTCCTACCGTCGAACTCAAGTGAATTGCGACGGTGTGATTCCACAGCGTGGCCCTTCACGGCCGGTGTTCCCCGACCACGGGACCGCCGGTCACGGTCGCCGGTCGTGAGGCCGGCCGAGGGGAGGCAGGCGTGGCAGAGGAAGCGCCCATCCGGGCCGGATCCGGGGAACAAGGTGAGCTGTTCCCGGACTCCTCGCTGCCAGACGAGTACGTCGGCTACCGCGGGCCCGCCGCGTGCCAGATCTCCGGGATCACCTACCGCCAGCTCGACTACTGGGCGCGCACCGGACTGGTCAACCCGACGATAAGGAGTGCGCAGGGTTCGGGCAGCCAGCGGCTGTACTCGTTCAAGGACATCCTCGTCCTCAAGGTGGTGAAGCGGCTGCTCGACACCGGTGTCTCGTTGCAGAACATCCGGGTCGCGGTCGACCACCTCCGCAAGCGCGGCGTGCAGGACCTGGCCAGGATCACGTTGTTCAGCGACGGCACGACGGTCTACGAGTGCACCTCGCCGGAAGAGGTCGTCGACCTCCTCCAGGGCGGCCAAGGCGTGTTCGGCATCGCGGTCAGCGGGGCCATGAGGGAGATCAGCGGCACCATCCACGAGTTCCCCGCGGAGCGGGCGGACGGCGTGGAGATCGAGGCCGTAAGCAACGACGAACTGTCCCAGCGCAGGCGCAACCGCGCCATCGGCTGACCACTCCGGGAGGTCGCCCGCCGCTCCGAGTGCCATAGTGCGGGCGTGTTCGAACGCCGCGTCCCCCTGATCGCGGTGGCAGTGCTCGTCACGGCCGCCGCCTGCTCGTCACCACCCGAGGGATCGGCCCGGATCCGGGTCGATCAGGTCGGTTTCGTCACGGACGAGACGAAGCACGCGTACCTGATGTCGTCCTCCGGGGCGTCCTCGTTCCGGGTCCTGGACGACAGCGGCGCACAGGTCCTCGACGGCGCTCCGTCATCGACGGCGGCGCGGTGGAACGACGGTTTCCCGGACGTCCGGGTGCTCGACCTGTCGGCGGTCACGAAGCCCGGCCGGTACCGGGTCGAAGCGGCGGGCGCGGTGTCGCCCGCGTTCCGCGTCGACGCGCCGGCGGCGCTCTTCACCGGCCCGGTCACCGACACCCTGGCGTTCTTCGCCACCCAGCACGACACCGCCCACCTGGCCGACCGCACGGCCGACGTCTACGCGCCGCCCCGCTACGACGAGGACGGCAAGGAGCTCCTCGACCCCGCCCTGACCAGGATCGGCGGCCCGGTCGACGTGTCCGGCGGGTGGTTCGACGCGGGCGACTTCCTCAAGTTCACCCACACCACCTCCTACGCCACGGCCCAGCTGCTGCTGGCCCAGCGCGACTCCGCCGCCAGGTCCGACGCGCTCGCCGCCGAAGCCCGCCACGGCCTGGACTGGCTGGGGCGGATGTGGACCGGCGAGGTGCTGTACGCCCAGGTCGGCATCGGCGCGGGCAACGACGGCGTGCTGACGGACCACGACGTGTGGCGCCGACCGCAGGACGACGACGCGCTGGACGTCTCGCCGGGCGACCCGAAGTACCACGTCAAGCACCGTCCCGTGTTCCCGGCGAACTCGCCCGGCACGCCCGTCAGCCCCAACCTGGCGGGCCGAGTGACCGCCGCCTTCGCCCTGTCCGCGCAGGTCGATACGGATCCGGTCCGGGCGCGGCGGTCCCTCGACGTGGCCGCCGACCTGTTCTCGAAGGCCGACACCGGCGGAGGCCCGCTGGTGACCGCGTTCCCGAAGAACTTCTACCCCGAGGTCGGGTGGCAGGACGACCTGGAGTTCGCGGCCGTGGAACTGGCGCTGGCCGGACGGGCGCTGGGCGACCCGCGGGCCGGTAGGTGGCAGGAGGAGGCCGTCCGGTGGGCCACGGCCTACCTGGACTCGCCGGCGTTGGGGACGTCGGGGCTGGCGGACGTGAGCGCCATGGCGCACGCCGACCTCGCCCGGATCACCGACGGGCCGTTCCGGG
>DATMCA010001608.1:0-9927 GCA_035559015.1 Umezawaea sp.
GAACCGTCTGACCCAGGCCAGCCTCGCCGGCCGCCTGGGAGTGCCCGAATACGTTCCCCACCGGTGGGAAAGCGGTCACACCCCGATCACTGCCAAGGAACTTCGACTCCTGGCACACACCCTTCGGGTGCCGCCGTCCCGGCTGCAGCAGCCACTTCCACAAAACCCGACGCTGGCCGACTTGCGCACTCACCTCGCGCTCACCATCGAGGAGACCGCAGCGCGGTTGCGGATGAAGAGCGCACGGCTGAGGACGTGGGAGACCGGAGTGCTGGGTTTCCCGAACGAACGGGGTGCGCTACTCGCGGCAATCATCGCGGTGAGCCCAGCACTCGTGGCCGACTACGAGGACACCGGCGTCTTGCCGCGCCCGCTGGCTCGTCGACTCGCCCCGGTGCTGCGGACCGCTAGCGACGAGGTTGTCGCCGCGTTCGCCGCCTCACACCACATGCACCAACTCCGCGACGCCCAGGCAGCGTCGTGAATCGCCGTCCGAGGTGGCGCACGACGCGGCGTTACGGCCAAGTGGTGCTCGGCACGATCACGATGGGCATCGGCATCGCCATGGTCTTGACCGCAGCTGTCGGCCTTCTGCCACTGGACATCCTGCACAGCGCGGTCGCCCGGCTTGGCGGATGGAGCATCGGCGGCGCGATCATCGTGGTGCAGTCAGTGCTGCTGGCCCTCTACGTTCCGCTGAGGCTGCGACCGGGCCCCGGAACCGTCGCCGCAGCGGTGGTACCCGCGGTGGCCTGCGACGTAGCGACCGGAATTCTGCCTGCGGCCGAGTCGCTACCCACTCGGCTCGGAATGTTGTTACTCGGCGGCGTTCAGTTCGCGCTGGGCACCGCCGCCTACTTGAGTGCCGGACTGGGAAGTCTGCCGCGCGACGGGTTGATGCTCGCGTTGCACCAACGTCGCGGCCACCATCCGCATCTCCGCAGACCTGTCCTGTCTGGCACTCGGTGTTGCGGTCCTCGGCCCAACCACCGCCATGAACAGCGGTGTGTTTGGCGTGGGCAGCGTACTGCTCGCGCTGCTGCTAGGCCCGAGCATCGACTGCCTGCTGCCCGTCTTCCCACAGATCCAGGAGACGGACGCGATGCCGTCGCCTACCTCACCAAAGGAAGCAATCACATGATTCTCAGACGAGGCGTGCTGCTGGGCATAGTTGCCCTGTTCGCTACCGGATGCACCGGCAGCCCCACCACGGCGACCACGGCCGGCACCGCGGTATCGGCGGCCGATCAGCCCACGGTCAACGCCGCCGTCCCGGAGGCCATCCGTGCCCGCGTCGTCTCCTACACGCGATTCCGGGCGATCGACCCGTGCGCGCTGCACGACCCCACCGCCGCTGCGGCCATCACCGGGGACCAGGTCGACGAACTCCTGCCGAACCTTGATGGCCTCAACCAGTGCGTGCTGCGGCTGACCCGGGGTGAGTTCGCCGGCACCTGGACGCTCTACCTGGAGGTCGGCGCCGAGTACGACGCGAGCCGTCGACGCGATGCCGCCCCCGAGACCGTCGGTGGCGCGCTCACCTACCGCGAGAACACCGACGACAAGACCGGCTGCGACCTCGCGCGCCCGCTCGACGACACCTTCGCGATCGTGCTGCGCGTCCGCGACTACACCAGTCGAAGTGCTCAGAACCGGCCCTCCATCGCTCCGTGCGATCTGGGCCGCGACTACATCGACGCCGCGGCCGCGGTGTGGGCCGACCCGCCATGGCGCGACCGCGGACTCACCAGCCCGACGTTGACCCTGGCCGAACTCGATCCTTGTGAGGCTGCGTCGGCGTTGCTGCCGGACTACGGCGACAACGCCGAACTGCACCCGACCGGGCCTTTCAAATGCGGCGCCCGCGCCGGCTACGGCAGCAGCGGCAAGGGCGGCAAAACCAAGGAGAAGAAGGAGTTGGCGGAGATCACCGTCAGCTTCGCCGTCGAGGAGCAGCCACTCACACTCGCCGGCCAGAAAGTCAACGGGATCGACCACACCGGGTTGACCATCGGCGCCCGCAAAGCCGTCGCGGCCGCGAGCAGGAGCGGGTGCCGCACCGCGGTGGTGTGGGACGAGAACACCTGGCTCGTGGCCGACGCCAAGACCGAGAACGCCCCGAAGACCTACGAGGTGATCGTGATCCAGTCCGAGTCCTGCGACACCGCACAAGCCACCGCGGAGAAGGTCCTGGCCAAGGCAGGTCGGCGATGAACCGACGACGGATCCTGGTCGGCGCGGTGGTTCCGGCCGTCGCGGCGGCACTGTCCAGCTGCACCAGCGTCATCGGCGGCCACGCCGTTCCCGCCACGGACAGTACCGCCACGACGGTCGGCGTTTCCGGCGATGTCGAGCCCACAGGCGGGTGCGCGCGCAGCGCCGAGCCCGCCGGCTGCGTGGAGTGGACGAAGACCGCGGTCGACACCGGCGAGAAGCTCGTCGCCACCGCGCACACCGACCCCGAGGCCGCGGGCCAGATGGTGTGCTCCGCCCTGTCGGACACCCAGTGGGAGACCTACCTCGGCAAAGACTTCTACCGCTACGTGGACGGCGCCACCTGCACGGTGTCCTCACAGGACAACCAGCTGATGGTCCGCACCGCGGTCGTCACCGGCAAGTCCTGGTCGGACATCTTCGAAGCGGCGGCCAAAGACCCGAAGGTCGTAGCCATCACCACGACATTCACCCTCAACGACAAGGCCGTGCTCCGGTCCGCCCCGAAGGACACCGTCGACGGAGTCGGCCAGGACGTCGAGGACCTGACCATCGGCGCCGGCGACGAGTTCAAGCCCTGGGTTCTTCGTGCCCAACTCGTCCTGCAGCAGCCTCGCGGCGAGGCCCCCACCACCCCGGTCGACCGATCCCGCCTCGGCGTCCGCGACGCGCTGGTGGGCGACCTTCTCGCAGCTCTCTTCCCATGACCTCGACCATCATCAAACCTTTGGGAGCCAACATGATCCTCATCAGTTCTGCGCTGCGCTGCGGCCTTGCCGCCGCCGGAGCCGCACTTGCCGTGGCCTGCACGGCCACGCCCCGAGACTCCACCGTCCCGGCACCGACGCCATCCGGGGCACCGTCGGTGGCGGCATCATCGGCGGCCACGACGAGCGGCACCGGGTCCGGTTCGGTCAAGCTCGGCGATCAGAACAAGCCGGCCGACGCCGCGGCATCCGGCGCGACGTTCGACCCGTGCAAAGTTCCCGGCTGGAGCGCGTTCCCGGCCGCGGTGAAGCCGAAGAACGAGGCGGACAAGCCCCCGCGGCAGCGCACGCCGAAGGCCAAGGATCCGTTCACGGTCGCGTGCTTCTATGACAACTCCGAGGCCAGCAGCACGAGCGCGGCCGGCAAGCACTTCGTCGCGACCGTCCTCTGGGCCCCGAAAGGCAAGATGCCGGTGGACCCCGGCCTGCCCGAGAACCAAGCCGACGACAACGACCTCGAAAGCAAGGTCCAGGCCAAAACGATCGCCGGAAGGCCCGGACTGCTGCGGTCCGGCAAGAACGCCGCCAGCAAGGAACCCTCCTGTGGAGCGCTGGTCGAACTGTCCGACGGCAGCACCGCCGGTGCGCTACTGGTCAACGGACAGTTCCCCGGCCAGGACACCTGCCAGGTCGTCGAGGGCGTGGTCGCCGCCGTGGTGGCAGCCACGTCATGACCACCAACCACGACGACGTGAGAATCCACGCACTGATCGGCCCGGTCGAGGTGCTGTCCTCGACCGCCGCAGACCCGGCCGTCGTCATGCCGTCGCCGGAGGAGCAGACCCGACCGATCCGGCGGTTCAGCGGGCCGGTCGTCGCGTGGCTGGCGGTCTTTCTGCCGATGCGGGCGCGGTGGCGTAGCAGGTCGCGCGGCGTCCGCACGGTCGTGCTGGTGTTGGTGGCCGCACTGGGGGTGCTCGTGCTGCGTCTCGCTGACACCGATGCCGCCGCAGGCCCCACGGCGGCACGGCCAACCGACGAACAGCCGGCCACGACGTCGAGCAGCGTGACCTCGAAACCGTCCGTGATCCCGGTGGGAGTGCCGGCGACAGAAGATCCTGCCGGCGTATCTCCTGTTCGGCCCACCCCGGAACAGATGGCCACGCTGCCACTGGCCGGGCTCGTCGATCCACTTCCCAGCGCACCGGTCGACCCCGCACCGACCGCTCCCATGGGCGGCGACATTCTTCACCCCGTCGAGACGACTGCGGTCTACACCGCCCCGGGAGGTCCCGCGATCGTCCGCCTGCCGGTCACCCTGTTGGGGGCCGACACGTGGGTTCCGGTCATCGACCGGCAGCCTGGTTGGGCCATGGTGTTACTCCCCGCCGCGGTCCCCGACGACATGCCCAGTCCGGCCGGCTGGATCCACCTCACGCCGGCCGTCGAGTTCGGGCGGGTCGACCGGCACATCCGGATCGATGGCCGCAGCGGAACGGTGTCGGTAGTCGCCGCGCTCGGCGAAGCAAGTCCCGCTGCGGCGCCGGCGGCTGACCGCGGCCGCCGGACGTTCGTCGTCCTCGCGCCGTCGGCACGGCCACGCTACTGGCCCGCCTCGGTGTGGTGGCCGATCGTGGTGCGCGCCGAGCGACTCTGCCCGCAGGCCTGGGGTGGAACGGTCATACCCGGTCTGCGGTGGGGGTCGCTGCCCGGCCGATTGGACCCCACCGGGTGCCTGCCCGTGCCGGCACCCGCGCGATCAGTCCTGCAGGAGTTGTCTGCCAGTACGGCGGTTCTCGTTCTCTGACATCACCGACAGCAAACACAGCACTTCGCACGACCCTAATGCCATACGACATCGTCGACGCCCAATTATGCCGCATCGACCAATTTGTGCTGCCCGAATTCCTGGGCAGACCGGAATCCGACAAAAGTTTCCGTGAAGTTGACCTGCTCGCCGTCTTGGGTTGAACTGAATGAATCGCCGGTGATCCGACGTCAATCAGCGCTCGGCGCCAATGCGTCGTCGGCGGCACTGCGCAGTGACCACAACGAAGAGGAGTTGTTCTGTGAATCGATCGTTCTTTATCCGTTTCCCCGAAATCCTGATCATCGCGCTGGGGCTGACCCTGGCCACGTCGACGGGCAACGCGTCGGCCCAGGTGACCGACAAGGCCAAGCCCATCGGGGCGGCAGCACGGAGCTCCGACAGAACGGGAGCCAGTCCGAGCAGGTCATTGACCAGAACGGCTCGCCACAACGCGACGCAGCGAGGCGAGCGAGTGGCGTCAGCACCCAGGGACCGGAAATCAGCGGGTACCGGGCGCAGCGCGATACCCACTACGCCGACTGCGGTGACAACGCGATCGTCATCCACGTGGATTTCGCGTGGACACAGGATCGACAGATCACCGTCGGCTCAGCGAGTACAAACCTGCCTCAGTACTGGGCCAGTGAAGGACCAGGGCGATGGGATCTACGACGCCTACTGCATCCGCTACTACTGCCAGCAGTAGTAGCGGATCCGGCCAATTCATCTTTGTGGCTCGGTGGCCCAGATCGTCGGCCGCCGAGTCACAAGGAAGTGCCCATACCCAATGCAGAAAAGGCGGTGACTACCTTGGAAACCGAACGTCCGACCCGGCGGGCGTTGATCGCGGTGATGGTCACTGCCGCGTGCTCGTCACCCGCTGGCCCATCGTCGACGAGCACCGAGCCCACTGTGTCCACGACCGTGTCCGCAGGCGGGACTGCCGCGACACCGACGCCGAGTACGGACCAGGCACTGGTGCCGCCGACCACACCGGTCACGCCCACCGGCCGTGGGGGAAAGCCCTCGACGGTGCCGCCTCCGCCGCCCCCGCCGACGGCGATCACTACGAACTTCTCCGATCCGGTCGCAGTGGCCCGAGCCTGGATGACTCAGTGGTGCTCCTCGGACTACCGCGAGCCCCGCAACAACAACGTGCAGCGCGCCACGATCTTCAGCACACCCGCGGCCAAGACAGCCGATCTCGCTGCCGGTGACACCGAGGCGTCCTACCGCAGCATGGTCGAGCAGCAGTTGTCCGGCCGGTGTGACCGGATCACCGCCGAGATCAGCCCCGAAGCACCGCACGATCCGGAACAGGTGCTCGTGGTGCTCACCGCGGATCGTACGCAGCTGTCCCATGACGTCGCCTTCCAAGTCCTGCCGGTAACCACTACCCGCGCACTCCGCCGTCAGGCTGACGGCCGCTGGCTGGTCGATACAACCGTGGCGGCCGGCCGATGAGACTTCTGCCGTTCAGCCCGGCCGCACTCGTCGCGAGGATCGCGCTGCTCGCGACGCCAACGCACTCACCGGACACGGCTGTGGATTCGGGCGGCGCCGCGGTCTCCAGTGCCATGCCGACTTCAAATTGGTGGGATCCGATTTCGCAGTCGGTGCGGGCGTGTTGGCGATGTATGCGTCACAAGGCAAAGACGATCGCTACGGAAGTACGGGGTGAGTCAGTGATAGGGGAGACGCTTCGGTTTTCGGGTGGTCGCGCGGTCATGGGTGCGATGGGCCTCGTGGTTCTCGCGGCTTGCAGCGCCGGCACCCCGGCGAGTTCGCCCTCTGGGATATCGAGTCCGATAGCGGCACCGCCGGAGACGTCGAGCACGAGTACGTCCTTGTCCGTCAACGACAAGGCCAAGAACGGTGCTCTGGCGGCGTATCGAGGGATGTGGCAGGACTTTGTCGAGGCCGGACGGACATCGGACTGGCAGTCATCGAAGCTGGGGCAGCACGCGACGGGCATCGCGTTGACGAACCTGTCCCGCGGCCTGTACGCCGATCACTACAACGGCTTGGTAACCAAGGGCGAGCCGGTGCTGAACCCGTCCGTGTCCTCAACGGCACCCGCACCCGACCCGAACAAGGTCATCGTTGCCGACTGCGGCGATTCGACGAACTGGTTGAAGTACCGCGCAGACAACGGCCAACTTTCCGACACCGAGCCAGGAGGTCGTCAAATGATCAACGCCATCGTCGAGAAGCAAGCCGACGGCTCGTGGAAGGTATCGGACTTCGGCGTACACGATGTGGGGACGTGTTGACCATGCGACGCTTCGCAACCATCGCCGGGATCATCGTTGCAAGCCTGCTCGGACTCACAAGTCCTGCAGTCGCTGATGGCGGCTGGGGTAGTACCGACTGCAGCCAGGTTCCCACTGCCGTATGCGACCTGGGCGCGGGTAACGACGGCACCAACGAGCGGCCAGGCGCACACCCTGGGCGCGGCAACAATCCCCACCATCCCGGCACCGGCACCGGGAAGCCCGACAACCCCGGCGACACGATTATCGGCGGTGACTCGAACCTGGCGAATTGCTCGTACGTCCAGAGCGACTACCAGCCCCCGGCTGATGGCGCGGTCACCATCGCGTACAAGCAACCGACTGGCACCACTGGAGTTGTGCAAGCTGTAGCGCTCCGCCAGACGGCCATCCGCGCGCAGACGACGCAACCAGGCCAAGAGCCCGGTGCTTGGTACGTGTGGAGGTGCTCGACCGACGGCGTAACGGACGGCCTCTACCGGCCGCCGGTATGGATCGCCGAGGGGCGGCAGCCGGACACGGCCCTGCTGCCCTCGCCCGGTGACCTCGCCCAGGTGGCACGCAAGCAACTCCGGCTGCCCTCACCCTCGATCGCGGCGAACCCGGCCGGCGACCAATTGGTGAACCTGCCGACCTGGATGTGGTTGTCCGGCGGCTGGGGTCCGGTGTCGGCCACTGCCAGGGTGCCCGGCGTCTCGGTGACGGCCATCGCGACACCGACCTCGGTGACCTGGGCGATGGGCGACGGCTCCACCGTCCACTGCACCGGCGCCGGAACGCCCTACACGGCCGGAACCGATCCCACAGCGCCCTCACCGGATTGCGGCCACGTCTACCGCCGCTCATCAGCGAACCAAGCAGGGCAGGCGTACCCGGTGACGGCAACCGTGCACTGGACGGTGACCTGGTCGGGCGCGGGTCAGGGCGGGACGTTCCCGGACCTCGCCACGACCGACAACGCGACCTTCCGAGTGGCCGAGTCGCACGCCCTCAACAACGGCGGCGGCTGACCAGCACACCTGCCCCTCGGCGAGGCAGCCACCAACCGGATGACCACCTGTTCCGCTCGCCGACCACTCATCGGCGGCGCGGCGCACTACTCCCACGCCTTTGGAGGTACTGGCGTGAACACCAACACCACGATCCGGACCGACACCGACCGAGCCACGAGCACGGCCAACAGCCCCTGGATCAACGACGGCAAGAAGCAACCCGCCTCGCGACTGCGCGCCACGGGCCGCCGCCGCAGCGTGCCGCACCTGCTGCTCGGTGTGTTGCTCGTACTGGCGTGCGTGGCCGGCTTCGTGCTGATCTCCCTGAACTCCGGAGATCGGCAGGCCGTACTCGCGCTGGCCCGCGGCGTGCCGCTCGGGCATGTACTGACCACCCAGGACCTGCGGCAGGTCAACGTCGCGGTCGATCCCGGTGTCGCGGTCATCGGTGCGGAGCAGGCGGCCACCGTGGTCGGCAGGCCGATGGCCACCAGCCTGTCGGCAGGGGCGCTGCTCACCCCGGACGCCGTTGCCGGTCCCGCACTGCCCACGAGCGGACAGGCCATTGCCGCTCTCGCCCTCAAACCGGGTCAGTTCCCGGCGGAAGTCGGGCCGGGAGCGCGGATATCGGTCGTGTTTCTCGCTGGCCAGGCCGGGACCACCAGCAATCCACCTGCCGAGGCCGGGACGGTCTGGCCCGCGGTGGTGACCAGCGTGACCGCTGCGGCGAACGACCAGACCACCGTGGTGTCGGTGCAGCTCGCCGAGTCCGCCGCCCGCCAGGTCGCAGCGGTTCCGGCCGGTCAGTTGTCGATCGTGATGCTCTCCGCTGGAGGTCGCTGATGTTGATCTCGGTCCTGTCCTTGAAAGGCTCACCAGGGGCCACGACGCTGGCCGTGGCGCTGGCGGCGCGCTGGCCCGCTCCGGCGCGTGCGCTGGTGGTCGAGGCCGACCCCTCCGGTGGCGACCTCGGCCTGCGGTTCTCCTTGCCCTCGACACCGGGCTTGGGAAGCCTGGCCGCCGCCGCACGCCGGGACAGCGACGCCGACCTGGCGTGGCGACATAGCCAACAGCTTCCCGGTGGCCTGCCGGTGATCGTCGCCCCGCCGGACGCCGACCTAGCCCGCGCGGCACTGTCCGCGTTGGCGCCCGATCCGACCAGCGGGCTCGGTGTCCTGCATGCGGCGGCCAACCGACCGGACACGGTGGTCATCGTCGACTGCGGACGTGTGGACCCCGGCTCGCCCGCCTTGCCGATCGTGCGCACCTCCGATGTGGTGGTGCTGCTGTCACGGGCCCATGCCGACGACCTCGCACACCTGCCACGCCGGCTGCCCACGATCGGCCGCTGGAGCCCGAACCCGGTGCTGCTGCTGGTGGGCGAGGGCTACTCCACCGACGAGGTCGCCCGCGAACTCGGAGTGCTGCCATCGGGTCGAGTGCCCGATGACCCCCGCGGCGCGGCCGTGCTGTGTGGTCGGCCGAACAAGCCGCAGTGGGGTCGCAGCGACCCGGCGCACTCGGCGCTTGGCCGCTTCGCTCACCGCTTCGCCACCGAAATCGCCAGGCGCGAGCGCACCGCGACCAGCCGCACTGAACCTCGGCCGCCTGCGCCAGTGCCGCCAGCCTCCGTTCTGCGCTCGGTTCCGGGGCTGCCACCCGAGGGAGTCCCCTCCAACGAGGTCCGCGTCATACCGAGCCCTCCAACCGGCCACCGTGACAAGCAGGAAGGACAGGCATCGTGACGTACTCGACCAACCAGTATCCGGCGCCGGTGCCTCTACACCCTCACCAGCAGCCGCCCGGACCAGCCCCGTTCGACAGCGCCGCACCTGGCCCCGACGCTGGGGTGCCTGCGATGGACTGGCGCGCCGACGAGGACACGGCCGCAATCTCGGCCGCCACGACGCGGCTGAGGCAGCACCTGCGGG
>DATMCA010001609.1:0-2147 GCA_035559015.1 Umezawaea sp.
GGACCGCCGACCGCGTGCTGTGTGATTGCCTTCATGCCGTCCATCGTCAGCGACCCGGTACCCATTCGCAACCAGGCACCTTCTTCTGCCCTAGGTACCTCAGTGAAACTATCGATGACGTGGTACAACCCTTGAGTGGACACACCTTGCACCCCTGACACCCGTGACGTCTACCTCAAGCAGTGCCCGTGCCGCGAAGTGCTGGACATGGTCGCGAGCAAGTGGACCGCCCTCACGATCGGCGCGCTCGAAGACGGGCCGCAGCGGTTCGGCGAAGTGCGGCGGAAGGTCGAGGGCATCACGCAGAAGATGCTCACCCAGACCCTGCGCACGCTGACCCGCGACGGATTGATCACCCGAACGGTGTACCCCACGGTCCCGCTGCGGGTCGACTACGAACTGACCCCGCTGGGCCGGAGCCTGGTCGCGCCGCTCAGGGCCCTGCGCGACTGGTCGGAGCACCACATCGACCTGATCCAGGCGGCGCGCGCCGACTACGACGTGACAGCTTCGATGGAACCGATTCCAGCTACCTGACCAGCGAGTCCACCCCGTTCCACAGGGTCGTGTTCCAGCTACGCCGAGCGGTTCAGCGGTCCGCTCCCCCTCCCGCCCGCCAAGCACCTCGCCGTCCTGGCGTGCATGGACGCGCGGATCGACGTCTACCGGGTGCTCGGCCTCAACGAGGGCGAGGCGCACGTCATCCGCAACGCGGGCGGCGTCGTGACCGAGGACGAGATCCGCTCGCTCGCCATCAGCCAGCGGTTGCTCGGCACGAGGGAGATCATCCTGATCCACCACACCGACTGCGGGATGCTGACCTTCACCGACGACGGGTTCAAGCAGTCCATCCAGGACGAGGTCGGCGTGAAGCCGTCGTGGGCGGCCGAGTCGTTCACCGACCTGGACACCGACGTGCGCCAGTCGATCGGCCGGATCCGGAACAGCCCGTACATCCCGGTGAAGGACTCGATCCGCGGCTTCGTGTTCGACGTGGCGACCGGGAAGCTCGCCGAGGTCGTCTAGTTCAGCACCCAGCCGTACTGGAACTCGACGGTCTGGCCCTCGCAGCCGGTGGTCACCGAGTCGAAGTGGTGGGCACCGGCGTTGCAGCGGTAGAGCGGCAGCGAGGGCAGGTCCGCCGGTTTGTCGGCCAGGACGTAGCCCAGCAACCCCAGCACGGACTGACCCTCGCAGTTCGCGGCGAGCGACGACATGCGGTCCTGCGAGTTCTTGATGGCGCACGAGTACAGCGGTTTCGTGCCGGGGTCGGCGTTGGCGAGGAGCTTGCCGATCCCGCCCTCGACGGTGAACCCGGCCGGGGTCGTGACCTTCGCCGTGCCGCTGTAGTGGAAGCCGGCCGCGTTGCGGAAGCGTTGCAGCGCAACGGAGTCCGGCGGCGGCTTCACCGGCTCGGTCGTGGTGATCACCGGCGGTTCGGGTTCCTTCGTGACGGTCACCGTCGACGGCGTCGCGGACGTCGTGGGCGCTGAGGACTCGCTCGACGGCGCACTGCTCTCCGCGGCGCTGCTGCTCGGGGCGGTGGACGACGTGGTGCCCGCGACGGGCCCCGGCAGCGCCTTGCCGTTTTCGTGCGGCTTGACCAGGAAGACCCCGGCCAGCGCCAGCGCCACCACCGTCGCGGCCGCGCCCGCGATCAGGAACACCTTGCGGCGGTTGGGCTTCTCCTCCGCGGGTGGGTCCTCGTCGTCGGCCCACGGCGGCGTGTCCACCGGCCGGGTGGCGTACGACGTGACCGGCTCGATGAAGACCGTCTCCGGTTCACCGGGCTTGCGCAGCATCTCCCGCACCTGGGCCGCCGTCGGCCGGGTGTCGGTCGCGCGCGTCAGCAACCGCATGATCACCGCGGCCAGCGGGCCGGTGCCGACCTTCAGCACCGGCGGCTCGTACAGGACCGCGTGCATCGTCGACGCGGTCGTGTCGCGCAGGAACGGCGACCGCCCCTCGACGGCGTGGAACAGCGTCGCCCCGAGGGCCCACAGGTCCGTGGCCGGTGACGGCACCTGGCCGTTGAACAGCTCGGGCGCCATGTAGCCGGGCGTC
Source organism: Umezawaea sp. (assembly GCA_035559015.1). Lineage (GTDB taxonomy): Bacteria > Actinomycetota > Actinomycetes > Mycobacteriales > Pseudonocardiaceae > Umezawaea. Next base: position 2,065 of record DATMCA010001609.1, read on the forward strand.
CCCATCATGCTGCCGGTGGCCGTCAGCCGCGGGTCGTCCATCGCCCGCGCGATGCCGAAGTCCGCCAGCTTCGCCCCGCCGCC
>DATMCA010001610.1:0-3735 GCA_035559015.1 Umezawaea sp.
CATCCGGCCCTTGCGGGTGGACAGCAGCGTCGTGATGGCGCCCATGTACTCGTCCGGGGCGTCGATGGTGAGGCGCTCGACCGGCTCGTGGATCTTGCCGTCGATGGTGCGGGTGACCACCTGCGGCTTGCCGACGGTCAGCTCGTACGACTCGCGGCGCATCTGCTCGACCAGGATGGCCAGGGCGAGCTCGCCGCGGCCCTGCACCTCCCACGCGTCGGGGCGCTCGGTCGGCAGGACCTTCACGCTCACGTTGCCGACCAGTTCGGTGTCCAACCGGGCCTTGAGCACGCGCGCAGTCAGCTTGGTGCCGCCGTTGCGACCGGCCAGCGGCGAGGTGTTCACACCGATGGTCATCGAGATGGCGGGCAGGTCGACGGTGATGCGCTCCAGCGGCACCGGGTTCTCGGCGTCGGCGAGGGTGTCGCCGATCGTGATCTCCGGGATGCCCGCGATGGCGACCAGGTCGCCCGCGTGGGCCTCCTCGGTCGGCACGCGGTCGAGCGCCTCGGTGATCAGCAGCTCGGTGATGCGGACGCGCTGGGTCGTGCCGTCCTCGCGGCACCAGGCGACCCAGTCGCCCTTGCGCATGCTGCCCGAGTGGATGCGGCACAGCGCGATGCGGCCGAGGAACGACGACGCGTCGAGGTTCGTGACCAGCGCCTGGAGGGGGGCGTGGACGTCGCCGCGCGGGGCGGGGATGTGGTTGAGCAGCACCTCGAACAGGGTGTCGAGGTTCTCCTCGTCCGGGAGGCCGCCGTCGGCGGGCTGGGACATGCTGGCGCGACCGGCGCGGGCCGACGCGTACACGACCGGGAGGTCGAGCACGGAGTCGTCGGCGCCGACCTCGGCGGCCAGTTCGAGCAGCAGGTCGTGGGCCTCTTCGACGACCTCGCTGATGCGGGCGTCGGGGCGGTCGACCTTGTTGACGACCAGGATCACGGGCAGGCCCGCGGCCAGGGTCTTGCGCAGCACGAAGCGGGTCTGCGGGAGCGGGCCCTCGCTGGCGTCGATGAGGAGGACGACACCGTCCACCATGGAGAGACCGCGTTCGACCTCGCCGCCGAAGTCGGCGTGGCCGGGGGTGTCGACGACGTTGATCGTCACCGGACCGTCGGGGGTCTCCCGGCGAACCGCGGTGTTCTTCGCGAGGATGGTGATGCCCTTCTCGCGTTCGAGGTCACCGGAGTCCATGACGCGGTCGACGAGTTCGGCGCGAGCCGAGAACGCTCCGGACTGCCGGAGCATGGCGTCGACGAGGGTGGTCTTGCCGTGGTCAACGTGCGCGACGATCGCGACGTTGCGCAGGTCAGCACGCACCTGAGCGGGCGATTCGTTGATCGACGCGGTGGCCGTGGGCACGCGGAACTCCTAGAGCTGGAAGTCGAGGAAGGGGGCCAGCGCCAGGACGGAGATCGCGCGCAGCCTTCACAAGAGTACCGGCTTCGTTGCCAATACCACACATCGCCGAGGGTGAGGTCAGCCTCACCTAGTCTGGGAATGGACTCTACGGGAGGAGCTCACCGCACGTGGGCAAGGTGAAGAAGAAGTGCTGCCGCTCGACCCCGCGCTGCAAGAAGTGCCCGGTCACGGTACTGCTCAAGGCCCGCGACAAGGCGCGGGAGAAAGCACTGAGGAAGGCGCTCAAGCAGGACAAGAAGTCCAAGAAGGAGCGCAAGCGGGAGAAGAAGGCGGCCTGATCCGCCCGTCCGGTCCCGTCGGCCGGATGGTCGAGCGCGCTCAGCCCTCAGGCCGGGATGGCCTCGTTGAGCTTCGTCAGCTCCGGCGCCGTCCTCGTGGCGCGGAACTCGGTCACCTCGTAGCGGGCCAGCCGCTGGGCCACGTACGGGCAGGTCGCCATGATGGCGTCGAGCTTCCCGCGCGTCATGGCCTTCGCGATGATCACCACCCCGTCCGGCGGCACCTGGCGGCCGGACACGAGGAAGTGCCCCGCCTCGTACTGCCTGGTCGACCACGCGACGTGGTCCGGCAGGGCTAGGTCGACGACGTCGAGCGACCGGGTGAACTCCAGTACGACGATGTACATAGAAGAAATGTAGACCCGCCGGACAGGGCCCGAACACGATAAGCTCGCGGCCATGCGCACTCTTCACACGTTCTGGTGGCCCGCTTTCAGGCGGCCGTAGAACTGTGCGTTGAAGACGACCACAGGCCGCCCGTTCGGGCGGCCTTCGTCATGTCCGGGGTCCCGCGCCGACGGGTGGCACACCTGTCGAAGGGACCACCATGATCAGGCTCTCCGCCATCACCCCGTCCGGCCACGTCCAGTTGGGCAACTACCTCGGGGCCATCCGCCGCTGGGCCGCCGAGGGCACCGAGCAGGACGTGTACTTCATCAGCGACCTGCACGCGATGACGACCTCGCACAACCCGGCGAAACTCCGATCCCTGACGCGCGAACAACTCGCGCTGCTGATCGCGGCCGGCGTGGACCCGCACTCCGTGTCCGTCCAGTCCGACCTCGTCCGCGAGCTGGGCGCGCTGACCTGGATCCTGGAGTGCACCTGCACCTACGGCGAAGCCGCCCGGATGATCCAGTTCAAGGAGAAGTCCGCCGGTCGCGACTCGGTCCGGTTGAGCCTGCTCACGTATCCCGTGCTCATGGCGGCCGACATCCTGCTCCAAGGCGCGCACGAGGTGCCCGTCGGCGACGACCAGGCGCAGCACGTCGAGCTGGCGCGGGCGTTGGCCAAGCGGTTCAACGGCACGTACGGCGAGGTGTTCGTGATGCCGCGCGGCACCGTGCCCCCCACCGCCTCCCGCGTCCGCGACCTGGCCGACCCGACCCGGAAGATGGCCAAGTCGGCCACCGACGCCGCGGGCACGGTGTTCGTCCTGGACCCACCGGACCTGATCCGCCGCAAGATCAAGCGAGCCGTCACGGACACCCTCAACCAGGTCCGCTACGCCCCCGACGAGCAGCCGGGCGTGGCGAACCTGCTGGAGATCATCGCCGCCTGCACGGGGAAGGCGGTGGAGGAGATCGCCGACTCGCTGGGGAGCTACGCGGAGCTGAAGGAAGTCGCGTCGGAGGCCGTGGTCGAGGAGCTGCGCGGGGTCCGGGACCGGACGTTGAGGCTGCTGGACGACGCCGGTGAGCTGGAACGGGTCCGCCGCGCGGGGGCGGAGCGGGCTCGGGGACGGGCGCAGCACCGACTCGACGCGGCGTTGCGGATGACCGGGTTGGGTTGAGGGGTTCGGTGGGCGCGGCTCAACCGCGCCCACCAAGCTTCCTGCGAGCCACCAACGCCCGCGAACCCAGGTCGCAGCCGTCCCAGCGCCTTGACCGACGTCTCCGCCCGGTGCAAAACCGCTTGGACGTGCGCGGTCGCGTCCGGCTCGGTCAGGTGGAGAACAAGAGGTCCCGCAACCCCGGCACCAGCACCCGGTCCGCGGGCAGCCAGTCCAGTGCGTCCAGGTCCGACGGGCCGATCCACCGGACGGCGCGGTGTTCGCGCGCCTCGGGCTCCCCCGACCCCAACGACGCCGCGAACACCCGCAGCAGCAGCTCGGCGCGCAGCGGCACGTCCGGCCCGACCTGCTCCCCCACGACGATCTCCACGCCCAGCTCCTCGGCGCACTCGCGGGCCAGCGCCTCGCCGTCGGACTCACCGTGGTCGACGCGCCCGCCGGGCACCTCCCACTTGCCCGCCGCCTCGATCGGGAAGTCGCGCTGCTGCACCAGCAGCTTCCCGTCGCGCACGATGGCCGCTC